>JAAYXG010000656.1 GCA_012516015.1 Lysobacteraceae bacterium
CAGATCGCCCGCCTTCATCGCCGATGTCTGATCCGCCGTCACACCGGCAACCAAAATCACCTTTCCGTCCTGTACGGACGCCAGGACGATCGCAGCGGATTTCAGCTTGTTCTTGAGCTGATCGACAGCCTCCCGCAGCGCAGGCGCATCCGCACCGTCGATGCGAGTCGCAACGACCTTGACGCCGCCGACATCGACCGCCGTGCTCGAAAGATCGGTGCCTTGGCCGCTCGCGAGCTTCGATTTGAGCGCGGCGATTTCCTTCTCGAGCTTGCGTTGACGGTCGAGCACCTGCTTCACCTTGTCCTCGACATCATCGCGGCCCGCCCGCAGCAGCTGCGCGACGTCCCGCAGCACGCGCTCCGACTCTGCAACGTACTCGTACGCGCCCTCGCCGGTGACGGCTTCGATGCGACGCACACCGGCAGCCACGCCACTCTCGCTCACGATCTTGAACAAGCCGATATCGCCGACCCGCGCGACGTGCGTCCCGCCGCACAGCTCGGTTGAAAAGTCACCGAAGCTCAGCACGCGCACTTCCTCTTCGTACTTCTCGCCGAAAAGGGCCATCGCACCCGAGGCGACCGCATCCTCGTACTTCATCAACTTCGTCTCAGCCGCGGCGTTGGAGCGAATCACCGAATTGACGAGCCGCTCGATCTCCTGGAGCTCCGCGGGCGTGACGGCGGCGAAGTGAGAAAAGTCGAAACGCAGACGATCCGGCGCGACGAGAGACCCCTTCTGCGTCACGTGCGTACCAAGCACCTTGCGCAAGGCGGCGTGCAGCAGATGCGTGGCGGAGTGATTCGCCATGATCGCGACACGGCGCGGCGCATCGACGCGAGCCTCGAGGTGCTCGCCGACTTTGATCTCGCCGGAGACGACGCGCCCGATGTGTGCGTGGGCTTCGCCGACCTTCTGAGTGTCGTCGACCCGAAACTCGATGGCGCTCGTCAACCCGACGAGCGTGCCTGCATCGCCGACTTGACCGCCGCTTTCCGCGTAGAAAGGCGTGTGGTCCAGCACGACTTGCCCGGCTTCGCCCGCTTTCAATACGTCGACGCGTTCCTTGCCTTTGAACAGCGCAACGACCGTTCCACGATCCGTGAGTTGTTCATAGCCGCTGAACTTCGTCTTGCCTTCCACCGTGACGCCGGCGCGAAGATCGACCCCGAACTTGCTTGCGGCGCGTGCTCGCTCGCGCTGCGCCTCCATCGCGGCCTCGAAGCCGCTCTGGTCGATCGTGAGCCCTCGCTCGCGAGCGATGTCGGCCGTGAGATCCACCGGAAAGCCGAACGTGTCGTAGAGACGGAACACGGTTTCGCCCGGCAGCACGCTGCCGCTCAGCGAGCCGATCGCTTGCTCGAGCAAAGCCATGCCTTGCGACAGCGTTTCGGCAAATCGCTCTTCCTCTTGCTTCAGCACGCGCTCGACGTAAGCGCGTTGCGTCTTGAGCTCCGGATACGCAGCGCCCATCTCCTCTTCGAGCGCCCCGACGAGCGAATGGAAGAATGGTTGCGTTTGCCCGAGCTTGTACCCGTGACGGATCGCGCGACGAATGATCCGGCGCAAGACGTAGCCGCGACCTTCATTCGAAGGCAGCACGCCGTCCGCAATCAAGAACGAGCAGGCGCGAATGTGATCCGCAATGACGCGCAACGAGCTCGACGAGAGATCGGACGAGTGCGTCGCCGCGGCGGCCGCCTTGATCAAATTGACGAACAGATCGATTTCGTAATTCGAATGCACGCCCTGCATGACGGCGGCGGTGCGCTCGAGGCCCATCCCCGTGTCGACCGAAGGTTTGGGCAGCGGCGTCAAGACGCCTTCGGCCGAGCGATCGAACTGCATGAAGACGAGATTCCAGATCTCGATCCAGCGATCGCCGTCCGCATCCGGCGATCCAGGCGGGCCACCCGGAATATGCGCACCGTGATCGTAGAAAATCTCGGTGCACGGACCACAAGGGCCCGTTTCGCCCATTTGCCAGAAATTGTCCGAACCACCGCCCGGCTTATCGCCGATCCGCACGATGCGGTCCGCCGCGAGCCCGATGTCTTTGTGCCAGACGTCATAGGCCTCATCGTCGGATTCATAGACGGTGACCATCAGGCGCTCCGGCTCGATGCCGAGCCACTCCTTGCCCGTAACGAAATCCCAGGCGTAGCGGATCGCGTCCTTCTTGAAATAGTCGCCGAAGCTGAAATTACCCAACATCTCGAAGAACGTGTGATGCCGGGCTGTGTAGCCGACGTTCTCGAGATCGTTGTGCTTGCCGCCCGCACGGACACAGCGCTGCGAGCTCGTGGCACGCGTGTAGCTGCGCTTCTCTTTGCCGAGAAATACGTCTTTGAACTGCACCATGCCGGCGTTCGTGAACAGCAGCGTCGGGTCGTTGGCGGGCACGAGCGAGCTCGAAGGCACGATTTGGTGGCCGCGTTCCTTGAAGAACTGCAAGAAGAGCGAACGAAGCTCGGCGCTAGAAAGGCGCTTGGTCATACTCAGGAGTGGTTGGCGGTTAGGGGTTTGGCGGTTAGTCAGAGCGCATCCGCGCCTTCAGTCTCGAGGGCGCTACACAATCACAAACGCGGCCGCTAGTCCAAACAGCACTGTCATTGGCTTACATCGGTAAGACTGAGGGCGTCCCGCACGCCGCGAAACCCGCGGATCGGCAGTACGCTGCCCTCCCCTTGGCGGGGGAGGTCTAGAGTGGGGGCATCTTCAGTCAAGCCAACCTGGATCCGAAGCGTCCAGCTCGTCGCTTGCAGCGCTGCCCTCGCCCTCGTCGATCAGCGCGGCGCGGATCTGATCGGCGCTAAACCCGCGATATTGAAGGAATCGAGACTGCTTTGCACGTTCGGCCGCGAATCGGGGCAGCCGGGACCCGAACTTGCGCCGGCGCACATCCGCCGCGAGCTCATTCCATGCGATCTCGGCCGAGCGGAGCGCCTGCTCGATGGACTCGTCGGCAACTCCATGCTGACGCAGCTCCGCCCGAATTCGGACAGGCCCCTGGCCCCGTCTGGCATGATGGTGAACGAAGCTCGTGACGAACCGCTCGTCGGACACGAGCCGCTTGGCGTTGAGCGCTGCCACGACGCGCTCGATCGCATCTGCGTCATGACCCTTGGCGGCGAGCTTGCGCTTGAGCTCTTCGACACCGTGCTCTCGCCGGGCAAGCAGGCGGACCGCCGCAATCTCGACCGATTTGTCGTCGGCTGTCATGACGACCGAAACTTTCGGCGGTTTCCCAAAGGCTCTGCAGCGCCGGACCCAGAGGCAAGCACAAGGCCCGCCTCTGACTAACCGCCCGCCAACCGCTAACCGCTAACCGCTTCCTCTTTACCGGCTTCGCCCTGCTTTGCCGGCAGCAGCTTCGCGCGCAGCTTCGCCTCGATATCCTGCGCGATCTCCGGATGCTGCGTCAGGAATGTGCGCGCATTCTCCTTACCCTGCCCGATCCGCTCGCCGCTGTAGCTGTACCAGGAGCCGGACTTCTCGACGAAGCCGTGCTGCACGCCCATGTCGATGATCTCGCCGACGCGCGAAATGCCCTGACCGTACAAGATCTCGAACTCGGCATCTCGAAACGGAGGCGCGACCTTGTTCTTGACGACCTTCACTCGCGTCTGATTGCCGATGACTTCATCGCCGCTCTTGAGGGCGCCGATGCGGCGGATGTCGAGCCGCACCGAAGCATAGAACTTGAGCGCGTTGCCGCCGGTCGTCGTCTCGGGATTCCCGAACATCACGCCGATCTTCATACGAATTTGGTTGATGAAGATGACGATCGTGTTCGACCGCTTGATGTTGCCCGTCAGCTTGCGCAGCGCCTGGGACATGAGGCGGGCCTGCAAACCGACGTGCGCATCGCCCATTTCGCCTTCGATTTCGGCTTTCGGCGTGAGTGCGGCGACCGAGTCGACGACGACGATATCGACCGCGCCCGACCGCACGAGCATATCCGTGATCTCGAGCGCTTGTTCGCCCGTATCGGGTTGGGATACGAGCAGGTCTTTGACGTTCACACCGAGCTTTTCGGCATAGATGGGATCGAGCGCGTGCTCCGCATCCACGAAAGCCGCGGTGCCGCCGGCGCGCTGCGCTTCGGCGATGGCTTGCAGGGTCAGCGTCGTCTTGCCCGACGATTCCGGACCGTAAATCTCGACAACACGGCCGCGCGGCAGACCACCGACTCCGAGCGCGACGTCGAGCCCGAGCGATCCGGTCGAGATCGCCTCGACATCGTACGTTGCGCTCGCATCGCCCAGGCGCATGACCGAGCCCTTGCCGAATTGCTTTTCGATCTGCCCGAGCGCGGCGGCGAGCGCCTTCTTACGATTCTCTTCCATCGGTGTTCAGCTCCGGTGAGTGAGTTGGACAATGCCGACTTTAGGTGCGACGCACTCTCGAAGCGGCGTGACGTTGGAGTATTGTACAAGCGAACATGACAGAGGATGTCATTATCTCGGTGTTCGCCGCACTTTATTTGAGGCGAACAGCGTTTAGAGATCGGCGGGCGGTCAGGAGCGAAGCTCGAAAGCGCCCGAGCACTTCCAACTAACCGCAAGCCGCGAATCGCGAATCACGAACCGCTCCCCTGCAGCTTCCAGCGCTCCACGAGCCGGTATTCCGACCCGGACGGTGTTGGGTGCGATTCGACGAGCACGAACTCCTCGGCTGGCCATGCGATTGGCGCGATCGACTCGCGCGCATTGCGCCTGCGCACGTCGCGCGCGAGCGTCACGTGCGGCCGATACTCCTCTTGCCGAACGTCGAATTCATCGTTCAAGAGATTGAATCGCAACTGTTCCTCGAGCCGCAGCAGCGCCGACGGCATGCGGCTCGCCGTCAGACACAGCACGCGCGCACGTCCCCACACCTCGAGTTGGTCCAAAATGAGCTCGAAGCGCGTCCCGCGCACGCGCGTCGCGCAGTCGATCACATGCTCGAATCGGCTTTCGGCGACGCCGCCGATGAACACGAGCGTCACGTGAAGATTCTCGGGCGGGACCGCACGACCGCGGCTCGTCTCCACGCGCCGGCGCATGGCCTCTTCGATCGCGGCACGCTGAGCTTCTCCCGGCCAGAGCGCAAAGAACAAGCGCCGCTTTTTCTCGCGGGTCGCCACGCGGCGCGCAGGCGACTCAGACATCCAGACTCAGAATTTCGCGTAGCGCGCGGGCGACGGACTGGCGTCGGACCGACTCACGCTCGCCTGAGAAACGTTCATGCGCAACGCGGGTCTCGATCTCCCCATCGCGAGTACGCCATGCCCAGCCGAACCAGACGGTGCCGACCGGCTTGCCCGGCTGTCCGCCGTCGGGCCCCGCGATTCCGGTCACGGAGAGCGCGATGTGCCCGCCCAGCGTTTCGAGCGCGCCAATCGCCATCTCGCGTGCAACTTCTTCACTGACGGCGCCGTGCGCGGCGAGCGCCGAAGGCAAAACGCCGAGCAGGGATTGCTTCAGCGGATTGCTGTACGCGACGACACCGCCCAAGTACCAATCGGAGCTGCCCGGAATGTCCGTCACGACCTTGCCGATCCAGCCGCCCGTACACGATTCGGCGCTCACGAGCCGCCGTTCGGTTTCGCGCAAATGCGCGCCAACCCGTGTCGCCAGCGCCGTAAGCTCGCCGTCAGTGATCATGCAACCCGTGTAGCCCTCGCACACGCGCGCGTCAAGACCGCGCGCTTCGAGGGCTTGGGTTGGGGCGTGGGGCGTGGGGCGTGGGGCGTGGGGCGTGGATCAATCGAAACACGACGAATGCTCAAGTTCACGGCGCATCTGTGATGAGTGGGTCGATACAGGCACAATTCGGCGCTCTGTGTCCAACCCAAGCCCCAAGCCCCGAGCCCCAAGCCCTCAATAAATGTCCGCCGCACTCGAATCCCACACTCCGATGATGCAGCAATATCTGCGCGTGAAGGCGCAGTACACGGACGCGCTGCTGTTCTATCGGATGGGCGACTTTTATGAATTGTTCTACGACGACGCGAAGCGGGCCGCGCGTTTGCTCGACATCACGCTGACCGCGCGCGGGCAGTCTGCGGGCCAACCCATTCCGATGGCGGGCGTCCCGTATCACAGCGCGGAAAGTTACATCGCCAAGCTCGTCCGCCGCGGCGAGTCCGTCGCCATCTGCGAGCAGATCGGCGATCCCGCGAAGTCGAAAGGACCGGTCGAGCGGCAAGTCGTCCGCGTCGTCACGCCTGGGACCGTAACCGACGATGCGTTCTTGGAAGCGCGTCGCGACACGCTGCTCGCGAGCTTGTACCTGGAGGGCGAGCGCTTCGGGCTCGCATGGCTCGAGCTTTCGAGCGGCCGTTTCAGCGTGCTCGAAGCGAGCGGCGAAGAAGCGCTCGCGAGCGAGATCGAGCGGCTCAAGCCGGCCGAGGTATTGGTGCCGGAACAAGTCGAGCCGGGAATCGTCGCATTCTTTCGCGAACGCCCTATCTGGCACTTCGACGAAGAGAGCTGCACGCGCCTGCTCTGCGAACAGTTCGCGACGCGCGATCTCGCCGGCTTCGGGTGCGCCGGCCTTTCGCTCGCGATTCGCGCGGCCGGGTGCTTGCTGCAATACGTGCGCGATACGCAAAAGGCCGCACTGCCGCACTTGCGCGGTCTTCGCACCGAAGAGCGAAGCGATGCGGTGCTGCTAGATGCGGCCACACGCCGCAACCTCGAGCTCGATGTGAGCCTCGCCGACAGGCCGGAATGCACGGTCGCCGCCGTGCTCGATCAGACCGCGACCGCGATGGGCGCGCGCGAGCTGCGCCGTTGGCTGCATCGACCGCTACGCGACCGGCGCACGGTCGAGCTGCGCTTGGCGGCGATCGCTGCGCTGATCGATCAGGGTCTGTACGGACCGTTGCATGATCTGCTGCGGCACGTCGGAGATATCGAGCGCGCGCTCGGCCGCGTCGCGTTGAAGAGCGCACGTCCGCGCGACCTCGCGCAACTGCGCGAAGCGCTTTCGCATCTGCCCGCATTGCAAGATCTTCTCGCGAATGAAGATTCGCCGTTGCTGCGCGAGCTCGTAGCGCAAGCCGGAACGTATCCCGACCTCCACGAGCTGCTCGCGCGCGCGATCGTCGAATCGCCTCCGCCGATCTTGCGCGACGGCGGCGTGATCGCGGCGGGCTACGACGCGGAGCTCGACGAGCTCAAGCGCATCAGCGAGCACAGCGATCAATATTTGATCGACCTGGAAGCGCGCGAGCGCGAGCGCAGCGGCATTCCGAATCTGCGCCTCGGCTATAACCGCGTGCAGGGGTACTACATCGAAGTCGCCCGCAGCCTCGCCGATCGTGTGCCGGCGGACTACCACCGCCGCCAGACCGTCAAGAATGCGGAACGGTACATCACCCCCGAGCTCAAGGAATTCGAGGACAAGGTGCTGCGCGCCCGCGATCGCGCGCTCGCTCGCGAGAAACAGCTCTACGATGAGCTGCTCGACAAGTTGATCGAGCGGCTTGCAGAGTTGCAAACGACCGCCGCGGCGCTGTCGAGCCTCGATGTGCTGAGCAATCTTGCAGAGCGCGCAGTGAGTCTGCGCTACTGCGCGCCGACGCTCACCGACGAGCCGATCGTCGCGATCGAAGAAGGCCGGCATCCCGTCGTGGAACGCTTCATCGACGGGCCGTTCGTACCGAACAATCTGAGCTTGGACGACTCGCGCCGCATGCTCGTGATCACCGGTCCGAACATGGGCGGCAAATCGACGTTCATGCGCCAGACCGCGCTCATCGTGATTCTGGCGCGCATGGGCAGTTTCGTCCCTGCGAAGAGTGCGCGCATCGGGCCGATCGATCGCGTCTTCACGCGGATCGGCGCGTCCGACGATCTCGCCGGCGGCCGTTCGACGTTCATGCTCGAAATGACCGAAGCGGCGAACATACTCAACAATGCGACCGATCAAAGCCTCGTGCTCATGGATGAGATCGGCCGCGGCACGAGCACCTACGACGGCCTCTCGCTCGCCTGGGCTTGCGCGACGCACATCGCGAAAAGCGTTCGCGCATTCACGCTGTTCGCCACGCATTACTTCGAGCTCACCTCGCTCGCAAGCGAGCTCGACGGCTGCGCGAACGTTCATCTCGATGCAACCGAGCACGGGGATCGCCTGATCTTCTTGCATGCCGTCAAGGAAGGTCCGGCGAATCAAAGCTACGGCTTGCAGGTCGCGGCGCTCGCGGGCGTACCGACGAAGGTCATCGCCGCGGCGAAGCGCTATCTACACGAGCTCGAACGTCGATCGCGCGACACCCACGCGCCGCGTCCGCAACAAGAGCTCGCTCTCGAGTTCGCCGCCGAAGACGAAGCACCGCATCCCGTCGTAACGGCGGTCGAGCAGCTCGATCCGGATTCACTCACTCCGCGTGAGGCACTGGAGAAGATCTACGCGCTGAAGAAGCTTTTATCTAACTAGAAGGCTACCGCTGGAATGCTGTCGCTGGAAAGGCGCGCTGCGCCGAGAAACGATAGCTTTCCATCGACGCCGGCGGCACGCGTATCGTCACTCGTCACGCCGGAAGCGTCCCTCCTTCAAGAAGTGCACCGTCTGCTCCGCGACCTCCGGAGAGAAGAGCATTGCGGTGTGCGAGGTTCGTAGCACGATGTGATCCTTCGCACCTGGCAGCTTCGTCTCTTCGACGAGCACGGTACCGTCGTGATCCGCGTTTAGATTTGCAAATAGACGACCGAGCCCAAGTCCCAGCGAGCCGGCAATGACGCCGACCTCGCGACTCCCCTTCCATTCTCGCGGTGCGCAGTCGATACACTCCTCTTGAACGGCAAGCCCGAGAATCGTCTTGCCGAACGGCAATCGCGATACGCCTTGCGCCGCGCGGCTTCCCTGCAAAGGCGTGCCGAGCAGCACCGACCGGCCCGGCGGCAGCGCCTCTTCGCCAAGCTCCAAAGCCCTGAGAATGACGAGTCCACCGAGGCTATGGCCGACGAAGTGCAAGCACTCGGCATCTTGTGCGCGCGCGAACTGAAGCAGGGATTGCGCATGGTCGCTCATGCAACCGGATATCGACGGGTAGGAGAACGCGACCGCACGCAGATCGCCGCTCGCCTCGAGTCGCTGCTTGAGCATGCCGAGCTCGAACCCCACCATCCAGAGGCCGTGAACGAGGATGACGGTCGCCGGCGCCGTTGATCGGTTGATCGTCATGGGCGCTTGCGGCTATCGTGCGTCTCGGCCCAGAACACGAACGTGCTCGAGAAAAACGATTCGGAAAAGCTCATCGAGATGGCTGACAGCATGCACGTACTCGTACCCAAAACAGCACCGAATCCGCAGCGGCGCCGCGCAAAACTGGCTGCGCAGCTTACAGCCGCTCTGTCCTTTTGCGTACTCTCTTGTTCCCTCTCTGCGACCGCGTTCGCAGCGGCTGCGGCGGACGCGGAGGAATGGATCCAGCTTTTCAATGGCCGCGATCTCGAAGGATGGACGCCGAAAATCACCGGCCACGAGTACGGCGAAAACTTCGGGGACACGTTCCGGGTCGAAAACGGCGTGCTCAAAGTGAGCTACGACGAGTACGAGAGCTTCGACGGCCGCTTCGGACATCTTTTCTACAAGGAACCCTTTTCTCACTACCGCTTGCGAATCGAGTACCGCTTCGTCGGCGAGCAGTTGAAGGGACATCCGGGCGATTGGGCAATGCGCAACAGCGGCGTGATGTTTCACTCGCAAAGCGGCAGCTCGATGCTGCGGGATCAAGACTTTCCCATTTGCGTCGAAGCGCAGTTCCTTGGCGGCTTGAGCGACGGTCGAGACCGCCCTACTTTCAACATGTGCTCGCCGGGCAGCGAGATCGTCTACGACGGCAGCATCTACCCTGATCACTGCCTCAACTCCAAGTCGAAAACCTTCCATGGCGACCAGTGGGTCCAAGGAGAGCTATTGGTCCTCGGCTCCGGCCGGATCACGCATTACGTCGACGGCGAGAAAGTGCTCGAGTACGCTCTGCCGCAGATGGGCGGCGGCGCGGTGAATCATTTCGATCCGAAACAGTTTCGCGCAGGCGAGCTCTTGGACGGCGGATACATCGCGCTTCAATCGGAATCGCACCCGATCGAGTTCCGAAAAGTTGAGCTCCTGAACCTGGAAGGCTGCATGGACCGCAACGCATCCAATTACAAGCGCTACTATGTGAAGTCCAATCCCGCGGCGTGCAAGTACGAGGAAGCGTCGCACTAGATTGGATGGCATCGAAACCTCGACGAGGACGATGGACGGCCAGAGAAGGCGCCTCTCTGCCTGTCAACCGTCAACGTCAACAGCCAACAGTCAACCTAAGCGAATACGACCTATAGGTAGAGCCATGTCAAAGCCACTCAACGTTGCAGTCATCGGAACGGGTTTCATCGGACGCGTGCACGTAAGCTGCGCGCGCCGCGCGGGTGCTCACGTCGTCGGAGTTGCCGCTTCCACCGCCGAACGATCGAAGGCGGCAGCGGCATCGATGAACGTGCCGAAGGGATATGCGAGCGGGCTCGATGCGACGCGCGATCCGGATGTGGATGTGATTCACATCTGCACGCCGAACGCGTATCACATGGAGGTGGCACATGCCGCCTTGGAGGCAGGCAAGCACGTCATCTGCGAGAAGCCGCTTGCCACCTCATTGAGCGATGCGCGCACGCTCACGAAGCTCGCGCAGACGAAGGGTCTCGTCGGCACGGTGCCGTTCGTCAATCGCTTTCATCCCATGGTGCGCGAGGCTCGCGAGCGCGTGCAGAGCGCGGAGAACGGCCAGATCTTCTTGATACAAGGCTCATATTTA
>JAAYXG010000657.1 GCA_012516015.1 Lysobacteraceae bacterium
CGCTCCTGCGGCACGTGGATGCTCGTGATGTACGTTCCTGTTTGGTCGTCGAGCACACCGGGCGAGAACACCATGAAGAAATTGGGTCGAAACGTGTCCCACTGTACTTCGCGAAAACTCGACACGCGTGCCGTGACGGTCTCGCCGGCCACGTCATAGGTCAGAGTGTCGCCGAGCCCGAGCCCGAGCGCCTGGGCCACTTCGACCTCGACCGAGACGCGCGGGCCGCCTTCGTCTCCCTCGCGCCACCACGTGCCTTGCACGAGCGTGTTGTCGATCTGCATCGTCTCCGACCACGTCAAGTTCGCCTCGCGCTCGACGAACTCGCGTCCTCGGTCGGTCGGAAACTCGATTTCGGACACCGATTTGCCGTTGATCTGCACCAGACGCGCGCGCACCATCGGCACGAGCTCGGGCGGATCGAACTGCCGCTCGGCAAAGAACCTGCGCACTGCGTCCGCTTGATCGGGACGAATGTTGATCATGAAATGATTGGGCGCGTTCTCGGGAAGACTGGCACGCCATTCTTGCATCAGGTCGTCGCGCACGACCGCGAGCAGCAAGAGCACCATGAGCCCGAGTCCGAAGGCGACGACTTGAATCACGCTGTCGCGTCCGCGGCGCGCGATGTTCGCCATGCCATAGCGCCAGGAGATCCCGACCGTGCTGCGCAATCGCCCAAGCGACAGAACGAGTAGCCATCCTGCCGCGATCAAGACGGCGAACGTCCCAAGCGTCGCGGCGAACACGTAGAACAAGAGCCCCACGTCGCGAACGAGCCACGCGAGCAGCGCAATCAAGGCCGCAAACGCGGTGCCGTAAACCGTCGCATAGCGAAGCGGCGGCGGCTCGAGGTTACGCCGGAGCACGCGTGCAGGCGGAACGTGCCGCAACTGCAGAAGCGGCGGCAAGGCGAATCCGACGAGGATCGTGAGCGAGGTCATCAGTCCCAGCCAACCCGCGCTCAGCGCGGGGCGCGGCAAGTCGCCGCGCACGAGGTCTTTCAGCAAATACGCGATGCCTTCCTGGGCGCCGTAGCCGATCAACGCGCCCACGATGCCGGCGGCGATCGCAATCATGGCGAGCTCGAGCACGCTGATCGCGAGCACGAGGCGCTGCGGTGCGCCGAGGCTCTTCATCAACGCGACCGTATCGAGGTGGCGCGCCACGTACCGGCGCGCGGAGATCGCGACGGCAATCGCAGCGAGCAGCACCGTGACGAGGGCCGACAGATTCAGAAACCGCCCCGCACGATCGATCGCCGAGCGGATCTGCGGGCTTGCATCGGTGATATCCGCGAGCCGCTCGGTCGGCTTTTTGCGAGCGGCCAGATCCTGTTTGAACGCACTGACCGTTTGCGAATCGCCGGCAAACAACATGATGTGAGATACGCGACTGCCCTCTTGCACGAGCCCGGTCGCGGGAACTTCGTCGAGACGCATCAGCAAGGTCGGCGCGAGATCGACGAACTGCGTGCCTTGATCTGGACGGTAGTCGAGCACCTGCGCAGCGACGAGCTGTGTATTCCCGACTTGGATGCGGTCCCCGACGTTCGCACCGAGCTGCGCAAACAGCCGCGCTTCGAGCCACGCTTCGCCCGGGCCTGGAATTCCCTCCGCGTCGCGTGCCGGACCGAACGGCGCATCGGCAATCCGCACTCGACCTCGCAACGGATAGCGTTCGGAAACCGCTCGGATCGCGCTCAGGGCACTGTTTTCTCCGTTCAGAACGACGCTTGGAAAGGTGGAGAGCTTCGCTGTCGTGAGGCCCGCTTCCTCGGCAAGACGCACATAGCTTTCATCGATCGGCGAGCGCGATTGCAGTCTCAAGTCAGCGGCAAGGACCTCGCCTGCCTGCTGATCGACGGCGCGGCTGACGCGACTCGTAAAGAAGCCGACGGCGGTCAGCGCAGACACGGCAACGAGCAGTGCAAGCAGCAGAACGCGCAGCTCCCCCGACTTGCCGTCGCGCGCGAGCGCGAGCACCGCCAGACGAAGCGCCTTCATGCAACGATTCTCCCGGCCTCGAGCCGGATCGTCCTGCCGCAGCGGCGAGCGATGGCCGGATCGTGCGTCACGACGACCAGCGTCGTTTGCGCCGCCTTGTCGAACAACAGCTCGATGATGCGCTCGCCGGTAGCCGCATCCAGATTGCCCGTGGGCTCATCAGCGAAGAGCACGGCAGGCTGCGTCACGAACGCACGGGCGATCGCGACGCGCTGCTGCTCGCCACCCGATAGTTGCCGAGGATAGTGATGACGCCTGGAGGAGAGGTTCACTTGCGCGAGCACTTCCGCTGCCGCCTCTCGTGCGTTTGCTTTGCCGGCAAGCTCGAGCGGCAGCATGACGTTCTCGATCGCGGTCAGCGACGGGACCAAGTGAAAACTTTGAAAGACGAACCCCACGTGGTTGGCGCGAACAGCGGCGCGCCCGTCCTCATCGAGTGCTGTCAGCTCCTTGCCATCGAGCCACACGCGGCCGCTCGTCGGCTCATCGAGCCCGGCAAGCAAGGCGAGCAGCGTCGATTTGCCCGCACCGGACGCGCCGATGATCGCCACGGTTTCGGCGGGCGCGATACTGAGGTCGACGTCGGCGACTATGGTCAGCGTTCCCTCGGGACTGCTAACCTGTTTGGTGATCTTTTCTGCTCTTAGAACCGGATCTGCGATGTGCATGTGGCGTGTGATGGGTGAACGCGGGCGGATTCTGCGAATCGGGCTGTTGTTGCTCGGACTTGCGCTAGGCACATTCGTTCACGCACAGAACGCGGCAGATCAACCCGTCATCCTGATCGTCGGGGATAGCCTCAGCGCGGGTTACGGCATCGACGTGAAATCGACCTGGGTCGCGTTGCTCGAACGCAGGCTGGCGGAAGAAGGGTACGGATACCGTGTGGCGAATGCCAGCGCGAGCGGCGAAACGACGGGCGGCGCGAAGGCACGCTTGCCTCGAGCGCTTGAGGTACATCGACCGCAAGTCGTCGTCGTGGAGCTCGGCGGAAACGATGCCCTGCGCGGCCTCCCCCTTCAGCAGATCGAACGCAACCTGGCCGAGCTCATCGAACGCTCGCAGGCCGCCGGGGCAAAGGTCGTGCTCGTCGGCATGCGTATACCGCCGAACTATGGCGCGGCTTACGCGGATCGATTTCATGCGCTTTATGGGAAGCTCGCGGAAAAGTACGAGGTGGAGCACGTCGATTTCTTCCTGGAAGGCGTGGCGCTCGACGACAACTTGATGCAGGCTGACGGTATTCATCCGTCGGCCGAAGCACAGCGCCGACTGCTAGATAACGTTTGGCCCGCGATACGGGCGACGCTGACGGAATAATAGATAAGGTCAGGGGGCTGTTAGTGGAAAAGATTTGGCTCAAGAACTACCCGCCGGGCGTACCGGCTGAGATCAACCCTGACGAGTACACCTCGCTCGTCGCGATCCTCGAAGAAAGCTGTGAGCGTTTC
>JAAYXG010000658.1 GCA_012516015.1 Lysobacteraceae bacterium
CCGATCAAACCGAGCTCTCCGAGAATGTAGATCCAATCGTGACCACCCTCTTCGCCCGTGTGCCCGCCGAGAAGAATGAGCCGCGGCTCGAGCGCATCGTAGACATAAGGCGCGACATCGAGCAGGCTCACACCCAGAAGCCAAGTCGCGATGGCCGCACCGAACGGATCGCGGTTCTTGAGAAGAAAGGCGCCGGCGATGATCGCGGGCATCAGGAGCTGTGCGAGCGTCCCGCCCAGCACGCTCATGAACTCGCCGAGGATGCGGAAGAGCACATGCCCCGCCTCATGGAAGACGAGCAGCGGTCCGTGGAGAAACGAAGCGTTGATCTCGCCCGAGCGAAAATCGAGCGCGATCAGCCTCAGTCCCCAGACGGCAAACGCGAGCAACAGCGCCGCGCGCGCCGCGAGCACCGGCGAGCTCACGTTCTCCGGCACGCGCGTCAAGAGCGCGCGCAACCGCTCGGTCAGCGGCGCCTCTTCCTCGACAAGAGCGACTGTGCTGTCAGGCGATTCGCTCTGGCGTTCGATCGCGGCAAACTTGGCGAGAATGATCCCGCAAGCGGGGCATGCCGCGGGCAGCGCCTGGTCCACCGGCAGCGGCTCATGGTCGCACTTCGGACAACGATCGTAGTACGTCTCGGCCATTCAAATGCTTCTTCTTTCGTCGTCGTCGCTGCGGTAGAACCGTGCTACCTACTCCAGGGCGAGCGCAGCGCGAAGCGCTTCTGCTTGAAGAACGGGACCAATAGCATGCCCGCGATGAATCCGCCGATGTGCGCACGAAACGCGACGCCGCCCTGCCCTGCCGGCGCTCCGAGCTGGCTGAACAACTGCAAGCCGAACCACAGCAGAAGCACGATGCCCGCAGGGATGCGAACGGTGTGAAGAATGAATCCGAATGGAATCAAGACGAGCACGCGTGCGTGCGGGTAGAGCAACAAGTATGCACCGAGCACGCCGGAGATCGCGCCGCTCGCGCCGACCATCGGAATCGTCGAGCTCGGCTCCGGCAACGCCTGCGCGAAAACGGCGGCGAGGCCGCACAGCACATAGAACACGACGAAGCGCGCGTGGCCCATGCTGTCTTCGACGTTGTCGCCGAAGATCCAGAGATAAAGCATGTTGCCGATCAGGTGCATCCAACCGCCGTGCATGAACATCGAGGTGAGCATCGTCATGTACGGCGGCACGATCGCGAGATCGGGCGGCAGCTCGCGCTGCCCGAACAGCACCGACGGAATGACGCCAAGCGCGAAAATCGCCTGCTGACCTCGCACGGGACCCAGCGAGAGCTGCCAGAGAAAGACGAATACGCAGGCGACGATGAACGAGATCGTCACGACCGGCTTGATGCTGGAGGGATTGTCGTCGCGAAGCGGGATCACTGGGCTAGGGTGCCGGGAATGCGGCACGTGCGCAACTGGGCATGGGGGCATGGGGCTTGGGGCTTGGGGCTTGGGCCGGAAACAAGAACGAAGAGAGTTTGACTATCCGTTGCGCCGTCGATGGTGAGCTGCGTCGTCGTCAGCCGCGTTTCTTGCCCAAGCCCCAAGCCCCATGCCCCATGCCCCATGCCCCAAGCCCCAAGCCCCAAGCCCCAGCTTAGCTACCCGTCACATCGTGCCGCCACGCTCATCCAGTATGATGCTCGCAGAACAACAACTCGGCGAAAGACATGGCCCACACCGGTCAGTTCAAGCTCCTGAGCCAGCGCCGATTTTTGCCCTTCTTTGGGGCGCAGGCGCTCGGGGCGTTCAACGACAATGTCTACAAGAACGTGCTCGTAATCCTCGCGGCGTATCAGGCCGCGAGCTACACGACGATGCAACCGCAGCTCCTCGCGAACGTGGCAACGGGGCTGTTCATCCTGCCCTTCGTGCTCTTCTCCGGCATTGCCGGTCAACTCGCCGATCGGTACGACAAGGCGCTCGTGCTCAGAGTCGTGAAAGCCGCGGAGATCGCGATCATGGCGCTCGCGGCAATCGGTTTCGCCACGAAGAGCATCGAGCTCTTGTTGGCTGCGCTGTTTCTCATGGGCACGCACTCCGCA
>JAAYXG010000659.1 GCA_012516015.1 Lysobacteraceae bacterium
CAGTAATCTCTTACACAGAAAACTGGACAGGCTCCTGACTCCCCCTATCCCCTGGTCCCTATCCCGCCAAAAAAAAGCCCCGCATCTGCGGGGCTTTTCGTTTCCGGACCGACGACTTCTTCTCGTTGTTTGCGCGCGCCGATCTAATCAGGAAACGGTGCTGTCGCTCTAACCCTTCTTCCTCTGACCTCGCGCCGCGTCCGTCGAGAGGACGTCAGCGGCCCGTCCAGGGCTTTTGTTGTTCTCCTTCGAGGTTCCTCCCCTAGCGGTGCCATCCCCGCTTGCTCTGCCTTGCTCGCTCGGCACGAAAGGAGCGTGCCGCGCGATTGTATACACACGAGCAATTCGCGTGCCGATCATGCGCGCGCTGCAACAACGTCAATGATTTACCTCCTAGCGAGACGGAGCCGCATCGGCTCACGCCCCCATGGTTGTAAGCGTATTCGACGCTGAGGAAGGGTTGACAGTTGACGGTTGACAGCAAGAGTGAGATGGGAAGGCGTGTCTTCCTTCTGTCTGGCCGTCAACTGTCGACCGTCAACCGTTTTCAATATCGCGGGAGCTCCAACGTCACGATGACGCCTGACAGATCGGCGGCGTTTTCGGCGCGCACCGTACCGCCGTGAAAATCGGCGATGAGTCGAACGATGTAGAGGCCGAGGCCGAGGTGCGGCTTGCCTTCGGCGCCCGCGCGTCCGCTCACGAGCGATTCGAACAGCCGATCGTCCATTCCCGGCGGCAGCTGCGGACCTTCGTTGCGCACGCTCAAACGACACATGCGCGAGTCGCCGTCGAGCCCGATCGTGATCGTCGCGCCGGGCGGCGTGAAATCCAGCGCGTTATCCATCAGCTTGTCGAGCAACTGCGCGATCAGATCCGGCGAGCCGATCACGCTGCACGTCTCGAGCGCGATCGCATCGACGATCCGATGTTCCGAGAATGTCTGGCGATATGCCTGGGCCATGTTGCGCACGAGCTCGGCGAGGTCGAACCGTATGCGCTCGGTTTGCTCGATGCTCTGCTCGACGCGCGTCGCTTCGCTGAGGGCGGTCAAGATGCCGTGCATGCGCGCGGATCCCTGTCGTGCACGATCCAGATAGCTTTGCGCGGGAGCAGGGAGCTGCTCTTCGGACGCAAGGTTATCGAGCGATGAGGTCACGATCGTCAGCGGCGTGCGCAGCTCGTGCGAGAGCTTCGTACCGAGCGTTTGCAGATAGCTCGTGTATTCCTTCAGGCGATTGAGCAGGATGGCGTAGCTGCGTGCGAGCGCGCCGAGCTCATCGCGCGCGCGCGTATCGGGAATCGTCGTGTCGATGCGGCCTTCCGGCGTGAGCGCCGTGCTTGCGGCGCGGCTCAACCGGCGGATCCGGTGCGATAGTCGCGCGGCGAACAACAACATGATGACGACCGTGACGAGCGTGGCGACGAGCGTCATGTTGAGCAAGCGGGTAAGTGCGACCTCGCGTACGAGCGCGAGCTGCTCGCCCGGCTGCTCCAACACGAGCGCGCCGAACGGTTCTCCTTGCAGCTCCACCGGAACGGCTGCGCGAATCAGCGACGGTTCGCCGGCCGCGGGCTCGAACCAGATGGCCGTACGCACGCCCTCGCGCGCTTCATCCACGGGCGGGCCCCACATACCGTAGGGCAGCCCATAGGATTGCACCGGCGCTTCGTCGCCCGCGAGCAGCCCGCGGTAGATCGAGCGGGCGAAACCCTCATCGTCTCGGCGCAGGCCGGCATATTCCGCGTTGGCATCGACCCTGATGGATCCCGCGCGCGCGAGCAGCCAGCCGTTTGCATCGACGACGGACACGCGAGTTCCTTGCGGCGCATAACGTTCCAGCCGGCTCTTCAGGAGCTCCGAACCGGTGTGCACGGCGGTCATGGGCGTGCTCGCGATGGGGCGATGCTGCGCATCGAGTGCGTATACGCCGAGGCGCGTGCCGAAGAGGTTCACGGGTGCTCGCAACTCGACTGCATAGCCGTCGCTCGTTTCGCGCCACACACCGGTGACATACGGAACTTGCTCGTCGCTCGGCGTCCAGGGATTGCCTAGCTCGCACGGACGTACGATCAGCGGGCCCGGGGCAACGGCGCTCAATGACCACGCTCGCTCGCGGCCGAACTCATCGCGCATGAGCACGATGAGGCGATCCGAGGAAGGACTTCGCGCGAGCTCGGCGTGCGAAGGGGTCTCGTACTGAATGTTCGTGCGTTGCACCTGTGCGAAGAAATGCATCGATCGGCCGTGCACGCCGAGTCGCAATCTCAGCGGCGCGGGCGTCTTCTCTTCGCTGAATCCCGGGACGTGCCTCGATGGGGCGGGCCATTCGTCCGCGAAACCATCGATTAACGGTGTGGTCGGCAAGAGCGGTGCAAATAGATCCCCTCGCGCAGGATCGAAATCAGTCGAGAGATCGCGCGCTCGGTAGAGAAGCTCGGGCTCGCTCGCAACGACACGACTCAAGACATCGGCCGTTGCGAGCACCGACGATTCTTGCCCGCTTCGCAGCGTGACTTCCATCTCTTGCGCGTAGCGCCACCCCGCCCATGGCAGCACGAGCGTCAGCAAGCTGAGAAGAAGGAGCTTGGTGCGGAGGGACATCTATATTGGGTTACGGGGCTCGGGGCGCGGGGTATGGGCCAGAGGGAAAGTCACTTTTTTTGGGTTTCTCGCCTGCAACTCAGCGTCCCGTCGAGTCTCTGCGCTTTTCTGACCCTCGCCCCTAGCCCGGGTCAGCTCTCCTTCCACCGATACCCCATCCCATACATGGTTTCGATGTTGTCGAATGCGGCGTCGATAGCTTGGAACTTACGGCGAATTCGTTTGATGTGGGAGGTGATCGTATTGTCGTCGAGCACGACGTTGGCCGCATCCATCAGTTGTTGGCGGTTCTTCACGTGCCCCGGATTCTTTGCGAGCGCGTGCACGATCCAAAACTCCGTCAACGTCAATCCGAGCGGCTTGTCGCGCCACGTGGCGCTGAGTCGCGCCGCATCGATGACGAGCTCACCGCGCGCGAGGAGCTGGTCGCGGTTCGAAGGTTGCGTCAGCGCATCGATGCGCCGGAAGAGCGCGCTCACGCGAGCGACCAGATGCGCGAGGCTGATGTCCTTCGTCAAATAGTCATCGGCGCCGAGACGCAGACCCGACACCGCGTCGAGCTCACTGTCCCGAGCCGTGAGAAAAATGATCGGCAGCTCGGCGGACATCGCACGCAGCTCGCGACACAGCTCGAAGCCGCCTTCCGCTTCCTCGCGCAATCCGACGTCGATGACGGCGAGGTCCGGTAACCGCGCACGGAACGCATCGAGGGCCTCCTTGCGCGAGCCGTATGCGCGGACCGCATAACCGTGCCGCTGGAACGCGGCCGCATAGTTGTCTCGAAGCGCAGGTTCGTCTTCGACGATAGCGATGAGTTTCTTCATAGCGGCCCAGGCGAGATTCCGACTAAGCGCATTCTAGCGCTCCCGATCTCGTGCGGCGCGTGCTGCCATGATTCATCACAATCGGACCTCCAGGTGGGTCGGAATTCATTCCGACTCCCTTGACGCCGAATTGTCGGAATAAATTCCGACCTACATGGATGTAGGGAAGCCCGCGTCGCAGGAGCATCTCGCGGGCCGACCTACATGGATGTAGGGAAGCCCGCGTCGCAGGAGCATCTCGCGGGCCG
>JAAYXG010000660.1 GCA_012516015.1 Lysobacteraceae bacterium
ACCTGCGTGATCCCAGCGCGCGTGCGCAAGCCGCGCGACAAAGGCAAGGTCGAAGCGGCGGTGCTGGTCGCCCAGCGCTGGATCCTCGCCGTGCTTCGCCACCGCACGTTCTACTCGCTCGCCGAGCTCAATGCTGCGATCGCAGAACTCCTCGTCAAGCTGAACGATCGCGAGATGCGCCACGTGAAGGAGTCGCGTCGCTCGCTCTACGAGCGGCTCGAGCGCCCCGCGCTCAACCCCCTGCCGGCGTGGCCGTACGAGTATGCCGACTGGAAGCAGGTGAGGGTCAACATCGACTATCACGTGAGCTTCGACGACAACTTCTACAGCGTCCCGTACACGCTGATCGGCGAGACGCTGTGGTGCCGTGCGACACGCGGCACGGTCGAGCTGCTGCACAAGAGCAAGCGCGTCGCGAGTCATGCGAGAAGCTACACCAAGTACGCCTACAGCACGATCGCCGAACATCGGCCCGCCTCCCACCGGGCGCATCTCGAGTGGACGCCGTCACGGCTGATCAACTGGGGCGGGACGATCGGGCCGCACACCGCCGCCCTCGTCGAGCACGTGATCCGTTCGAAGCCGCACCCCGAGCAAGGCTACCGCTCCGCGCTCGGCATCCTGCGCCTGGCGAACAAGCACGGCAAGGAGCGCCTCGAGCGAGCGTGTGAGAAGGCGTTCGTGATCAACTCGCCGAGCTACAAGACCGTCAAGACGATGCTCCGGCAGAGGATGGAGTCGGTACCGCTGCGTGGCGAGTCGGAAGTTGCCGGCGGCGCCGAACATCTCGGGGCCGCGAACGTGCGCGGCCGTGGCTACTACCACTGACCTCAAACACCGAGCACAGGAGATGAAGCGATGAACAAGTCGTGATGCACGAACCGGTACCCTGATTAGCACTACTAAGAACCATTGGAGACATTTACATGTTGCTTGAACAGACCTACGAGAAGCTCATTGGGATGAAGCTCTACGGGATCGCGGCCTCGATCAAGGAGCGCCTCGAGCGTGTCGATCATCAGAGCCTCAGCAAGGAAGAGTTCCTCGGGCTGCTCGTCGACGACGAGTGGCTGTATCGCGAGAATCGCAAGTTGACCGCGCGACTGAAGGTCGCGAAGTTCAAAGAGCGTGAAGCGGCAATCGAGAACATCGACTATCGCACGCCGCGCGGACTACGCAAGACGCAGGTGCTCGACCTTGCGCAGAACCGCTGGATCACCGCGCATCAGTCCGTGCTGATCACCGGGCCGAGCGGCGCGGGCAAGAGCTATCTGGCTCAGGCTCTCGGGCTGAACGCGTGTCGCAACGGCTTCAGCGTTCAGTACGTCCGCCTACCGACGTTGCTCGCACAGTTCGTCCAGGCACGAGCGCAGGGCACCTACGACCGGCTACTAAAGCGCTTGTCGAAGCTCTCGCTGCTGGTCATCGACGATTTCGGCCTGGCCTCCCTCAGCGAGATCGAGCGCCAAGACCTACTCGAGGCCATCGAAGAGCGCTACGGCACCGGCGCAATGCTTGTCACGTCGCAGCTGCCGGTCGGAGACTGGCACGAGTACCTCGGCGGAGGCCGCATTGCCGACGCGATCCTCGACCGGCTCGTGCACAACGCGCACCGCATCGAGCTCTCCTCGAAGGAGTCGATGCGAAAAGAGCGCGCCGCCTTGAAGCATGGCGGACAGTCTGATAAGTAGCTAACACGCTTGCGTCGCTACGCTCCGACGGTGTCCGCCATCACCGGATCCACTGTCCGCCATGGCCGGAATGCGCA
>JAAYXG010000661.1 GCA_012516015.1 Lysobacteraceae bacterium
AAGTCGCTATCGGCCGACAATCGGTTCTCTTAGCACCGAAGATCGACGTGTGCGCGCCTCGCTGCTTCAGTTCTACGAGGGAAGATGAGAGAGAAGGGCCATCGCCGCGGCCGGCGCGCGTTCCTTTGCGCCGTTGATGAAATAGACGAACACGTCCCGCTTTGAAGCGGCGACCGGCTCGGCGATCAATGGTAGGTCGAGGACAGACTCGCCGTCTGCCCATCGTCTCGCCCGAATCGCCCAGGCCGCGAGAGCCTCTCGTGCGTACCCTGTCGGTTCCGACGCTGCTGATTCTCGAAGGCGAGCATAGACAAAATCGCCGGTCACGTCCGCGATCGCGGGATATTCGTGGGAATGCGTGTAGACGGTTGCGACACCGTATCGACGAGCGATCTCGACGAACTGCTCGCAGCGAAAACTCTCGTGGCGTACTTCGAGGGCGTGCCGAAGCCCAATGGCTCCTATTGAGCGGGGCAGCATACGAAGGAAGCGCTCGACATCCTCCCGATCGAAAGTTTTCTGGGGCGGCAGTTGCCAGAGAATGGGTCCAAGCTTGGTGCCGAGCTCATCGATGCCGCTGCTGAGAAATCGATCGAGTGCCTCGCGGGCGCTGGCGAGCGTGCGACGCTGCACGATGTAACGAGGCGCTTTGATGGAGAACACGAAGCCGTTCGGTGTGTCGTCACGCCACTTCGCAAACACGCTCGGGGTTTGTAGGCGATAGAAGGTGCTATTGATTTCGATCGCGCTGACGTGTCGACTCGCATAGTGCAGCTCGCGCTTCTGGGGAAGGTCTTTGGGGTAGAAGGTTTGTCTCCACGGCTCGTACGACCAACCCCCGATGCCGACGCGGATCTGCCGCGCGAGCCGCTCTTCATCGTCGGTAGGATTCTGGTCCTCGTGCTTCATTGGTCGGCCGAGCTGGGCTATCGAAGGTGCGGGTTCTCAGAAAGCGCGCAAATCGAGGTACGCCATTGGCAGTGAGGCCATGATAGCGATAAGTAATGCAGGTGCCGACGGCGGGTGGGTGCTTGCGTTGCTCGTCGGTGAAACCGCTGCCGATGCGAAATACGATGCCCTCGGGCGTTCGGACCTCGAGCGCACCCAGCATGTTCGCGTACTTTCCGTTTCCGGGGATGTGTGCCGTCACGCAGGCTTCGGCATCTCGATACGATTTCACCTTGAGTAGATCGTCGCTTCGTCCCGCGTGGTAGAGCGAGTCTGCTTTGTGCAAGATGAGCCCTTCTCCGCCTGCGCGCACGATCGCGGCGAGCTCGCGCTCGAGCGATACTTCGTCTTGGATCTGCCATTGACGCACCGGCGCAAGCGTGGTCGAGGCAGCACGAACGAGCAGTGCTTCGAGGGCGCGCACGCGTTCGCTGAATGGCCCTGCGTGGCTCGGAAGATCGAAAACCATGTAGCGTACTTTGCGCCAAGCGGCATCGTCCGGCACGGTGTCGCGTACGGTCGCAAGCACCTCCTCGAACCGCCCTCGGCCAATCCAGAGCTCGCCATCGAGCGCCTCTCGGGGCCAACCACTGGTGAACCAGGCTGGCGCGCAAATTCGTTGGCCCGTGCGTGTGAGCAGCGCCTCGCCGCTCCAATAGGCGCGAATGCCGTCGTATTTCTCGCTCACCCAGTACTCCGCGACACGGATCGCTCCCGCCTCATGCACGTTCGCGAGCATGAGTGCTGGCGCGTCACGAGCTGCCTCGGCGAAGCTGCCGGACGGATGGGAAAGGATCGCTGCGGAAACCGCGCAGCCGAGGAGCGATCGTCGATAGAGGATGCGGTACATGTTAAGTGAAGTCGTGTGGTGCTTCAGGATCAAACCACGGCGAGTGACGGCCACTAGAGCGAATTTCGGGTTGTACGCCGAGTTTTGTGGCGGCTTGCCTCTTTGAACGGCGCCCCGAAACAGGCACCATCCGCACTTAAGAACCCGAGCCCTCGAGCTCGAAGATCGATGAGAA
>JAAYXG010000662.1 GCA_012516015.1 Lysobacteraceae bacterium
GATGCGCTCGGAAACGATCCGTCCGCGCTCGTCGATGTCGTACTCCATCCGATCGAACATCATGCCGGTGAGCCGCTCGTTTTCGATCACGAACGCCTTCGGCGAGTGATTCACGACGATCTCGACGTTCTCTTCCTCTGCATCGTCGAGCTCCCATGCCGATGCCTTGAAAAATTGCCGTGGCTTGCGCGCCATGACCTTCACGTCAGTCGCGCCGAGCCGCAGCGACGTACGGCAACAATCCATTGCCGTGTTGCCGACGCCGATGATGAGCACGCGCTTGCCGATCGACTTCGTATGCGCGAACGCGACCGACTCGAGCCAGTCGATACCGATGTGAATGTGCTCCATCGCCTGCGAAGACGCGCGGCGGCCGGGCAAGTCCAAGTCTTTGCCTTTCGGCGCGCCGCTACCGACGAAAATCGCGTCGAACTCCCCGGATGCGAGCAGTTCCTTCATGCTCTTCACCTCGGCGCCGAGACGCAGGTCCACCCCCAAATTCAAGATGTAGCCGATCTCCTCATCGAGGACCCGGGCAGGAAGACGGAACGACGGGATGTTCGTGCGCATGAGCCCACCGGGCGAGCCCCATTTTTCGAACATCGTGATCTCATAGCCGAGGGGCATGAGATCGTTCGCGACCGTGAGCGAAGCTGGGCCCGCACCGATGCAGGCGATGCGCTTACCGTTCTTCTGCTCAGGCGCGCGCGGCAGGCGCGCAGTGATGTCTTCGCGATGATCGGCGGCGACGCGCTTCAAGCGGCAAATCGCGACGGGTTCGGCCTCGACGCGTCCGCGCCTACACGCAGGTTCGCAGGGACGGTCGCAAACGCGGCCCAGAATGCCGGGAAAGACGTTCGATTCGCGGTTGACGAGGTACGCCTCGCCAAACTTACCGAGGGCAATCAACCGAATATATTCGGGAACGTCGGTGTGCGCGGGACAAGCCCACTGACAATCGACGACACGATGATAATAGTTCGGATCCTTCGTATCAGTCGGTTCCACCGCGCACATCGCCCCTGATCAAAAACGAACGTCGTTGCGTTGACGACGCATCGAATGGCTCAACGCCGCGAAAGCCTATACTTACCGCCGACAATAAGCCACACGCGTCAAACCGTACGTGATTACGAGCGTCTTCGGTTGGCGACCGGATAATCGCGAAAGACGACGGCAGTGTTCGTCTTGCGCGAAAGCTCAGCGATTTTCCTAGGGTGTAAGACCGGGGCAGCTCAAGCCGCGGGCGCGGTGAACTCGGGCGTAAAGATCGGTTCCAGTATCCGTCGGCGACTCTCTACCGTGAGATGGTCCCAATCGACCTTGGCGACCGCGTGTCTACGTAGATCAGCATCCGTTACGTAGCGGGGATCGCCGCGATTCTGTTCCGGAAGGGTCGAGGTGAGCGCGGATGTCTCGCCGTCGCGCAGGATTTCGATCAGTCCCGATAGCACGGTCGTGTTGGTCGAGAGCGCCCCATGGATTTCGCGTGCATACCAGGTACGAGCGCCGTTCCAGCCGGCCCGCATCAGCGGTACGGTGCCGTCCCCTTCGGGTCGAATCTCGTACGTAAACATGTCGTTGCTCTTCTCGATCGAGACTACAGTGTCCTGGCCGTATCCCGCGATGACGTAACATCTAGAATCCGGCTTCGGTAGTCGCGCCCGCACTTTCCGAGCCTCATCGAGAAGGCGTGCCTTTGGCACGAGATCGGACGGCCAATTGGAGGCGTCGAACAGGTCGAGCTCGCCGGCGCGCGGCGTCGGAAGAAGCTGATACAACCCCGGCAGCGTGAGAAACACGTCGCGAGCAAGTTGTTCCGCGGTATGGGTGCGGTCGAGCGCGGCGACTTTGCGCACGGTTGGATAAACGGCGCGTAGTGCCTGCACCGGTGCGAACGATCCCTCGTTCGGCGCGCCGAGTTGTACGAGCGTCTTGATGCGCCGCTTCTTGTCCAGGCGCAATGCGGCGCGCGCGATCATCGCACCCATGCTATGCGCGACGATGATTGCGC
>JAAYXG010000663.1 GCA_012516015.1 Lysobacteraceae bacterium
CCGGCGTGCCGTTCCAGGGGCCGATCGGCGCGGCGAAGGTGGGCTACAAGGACGGCCAGTACATTCTCAACCCGACGAACGCGCAGTTGAAGGAATCGCAGCTGGATCTCGTCGTGGCCGGTACCGCAGAAGCGGTCCTGATGGTGGAGTCAGAGGCGCAGGCGTTGCCGGAGGACGTGATGCTCGGCGCCGTCGTCTTCGGTCACGAACAGATGCAGGTCGCGATTCGCGCCATCAACGAGCTCAAGGCCGAGGCGGGCAAGCCCGCGTGGGATTGGAAAGCGCCCGAGACCAACTCGCAACTCGAAGCGGCGTTGGCGGCGCAAGTGGAAGCCGCTCTCAACGACGCGTACAAGATCACCGAAAAGCAGGCTCGCCGCAATCGAATTCAAGAAATTCGCGAGGGTGCGATCGCAGCCCTTGCCGGCGAAGGCGCGGCCTTCACTGCCGATGACGTCGCAAAGGCGTTCGGCAACCTCGAGTACGACATCGTCCGTCGACGCATCCTTGCAGGCGAGCCCCGCATCGACGGGCGCGACATGAAAACGGTCCGTCCGATCTCGATTCGCACGGGCGTACTCCCGCGTACGCACGGCTCGGCGTTGTTTACGCGCGGTGAAACGCAAGCGTTGGTCGTGACGACGCTCGGTACGGGTCGTGACGCCCAGATCATCGATGCGCTCGGCGGCGAGCGCAAAGAACCGTTCATGCTCCATTACAACTTCCCGCCGTTCAGCGTCGGCGAGACGGGCATGATGGGCTCGCCGAAGCGTCGCGAAATCGGTCACGGCAACCTCGCTCGGCGCGGCATCGCGGCCGTCATGCCGGACATGACGACGTTCCCCTACGTGATTCGCGTCGTATCGGAAATTTTCGAATCGAACGGCTCGAGCTCCATGGCGAGCGTCTGCGGCACGAGCTTGTCGCTGATGGACGCCGGCGTGCCGATCAAGGCTGCCGTTGCCGGCGTCGCGATGGGCTTGGTGAAGGAAGGCGAGCGATTCCAAGTGCTGACAGACATCCTCGGCGACGAGGATCACCTGGGCGACATGGATTTCAAGGTGGCCGGCACACGCGAAGGTGTCACCGCGCTGCAAATGGACATCAAGATCAACGGCATCACCAAGGAGATCATGCAAGTCGCCCTCGACCAGGCACGCGCCGGTCGGCTACACATTCTCGATGAGATGGACAAAGTCCTGTCCGCACCGCGCGCGAATATGTCGGAGTGGGCGCCGTCGATCATTACGCTCAAGATCGATCCCGAGAAGATCCGCGAGGTCATCGGCAAAGGCGGTGCCGTCATTCGCGCGATCACGGAGGAGACCGGTACGACGATCGATATCGAGAACGACGGCACGGTCAAGATCGCCTCGGTCGACGGGGTGTCAGGACGCGAGGCTCAGCGGCGCATCGAGCTCATCACTGCTGAAGTCGAAGTCGGGCGCGTCTACGAGGGGCGGGTTGCGCGTCTCATGGACTTCGGCGCGTTCGTGACGATTCTGCCGGGGAAAGACGGTCTCGTGCACATCTCGCAGATTTCCGACGAGCGTGTCGAGCGCGTCAGCGACAAGCTGAAGGAAGGCGACATCATTCGCGTCAAGGTGCTCGAAGTGGACCGCCAGGGACGCATCCGCCTGAGCATGCGTAGCGTCGACAGCTGATAGCAGAACTAACACGGAGCGCCCGAAACGCCAGCGCCCGTGCGCTGGCGTTTTTGCTTCGGGTCGTCGTGCGAGTGTAAAGACGAGGGAGCGAGCGCAACGAACGCGGTCGAA
>JAAYXG010000664.1 GCA_012516015.1 Lysobacteraceae bacterium
GTGCCCGTAATCCTGCACAAGGGCGCCGAGTTCTATAAGAACTTCGGCGTCGGCAAATCGCGCGGCACGATTCCCTTGCAGCTCGCCGGCAACATCAAGCGCGGCGGGCTGTACGAACGCGCATTCGGTCTGACGTTGAGAGAGCTCCTCTACGAATTCGGCGGCGGCTCCGCGACCGGACGCCCGATCCGCGCGGTTCAAGTCGGCGGCCCGCTCGGGGCGTACATCCCTGCGTCTCAGTTCGATACGCCGATCGACTACGAAGCGCTGTCGGGAATCGGCGCACTGCTCGGACATGGCGGCGTCGTCGCCTTCGACGACACTGCGGACATGGCGAAGATGGCGCGCTATGCGATGGAATTCTGCGCGATCGAGTCCTGCGGCAAGTGCACCCCTTGCCGGATCGGGTCGACGCGCGGCGTCGAGCTCATCGATCGCATCATCGCGAACGTCGACCGGGAAAGGAACTTGGAGCTCGTTCATGAGCTTTGCGAAACGATGCTCCACGGCTCGCTCTGCGGCCTCGGCGGCATGACACCGTTCCCCGTGCAAAGTGCGATCAAGCACTTCCCCGAGGATTTCGCGCGAACCCGCCAGTAGCGCGTGACTTATCGGGCGATCGGGGCGTTAATACACGACAGGCAGATTCAATCGGGCTCAGCTTATGTACGCGCAGGACTACATCGATCCGGGCACCCCGGAAAGTACCGCAGACGAGCTTGTCACGGTGGAAATCGACGGCGTATCGGTCACGGTGCCGGAGGGCACGTCGATCATGCGCGCCGCCGCCGATCTCGGCATCATGGTGCCGAAGCTGTGCGCCACCGACAGTCTTGACCCGTTCGGCTCCTGCCGGCTTTGTCTCGTCGAGATCGAGGGGCGCAAGGGCTATCCGGCTTCGTGCACGACGACCGTCGCACCGGGCATGAAGGTGCGCACGCAAAGCGAGAAGCTCACGCAACTGCGCGAGAACGTCCTCGAGCTGTACGTGTCCGATCATCCGCTCGACTGCGATACGTGCCCCGGCAACGGCCATTGCGAGCTGCAGGACATGGCCGACGCGCACGGAATCACGACCTCGCGCTACGACGTCGGCGGACGCGTTCATCGAGACACGCCCAAGGACATCAGCAACCCCTACTTCGCGTTCGATCCGGATCTTTGCATCGTGTGCTCGCGCTGCGTTCGCGCGTGCGATGAAGTTCAGGGCACGTTCGCATTGACGATCGACGGGCGGGGCTTCGATTCCAAAGTCAGCGCGAGCCAAAACGAGCCGTTCCTCGAGTCCGAATGCGTCTCGTGCGGGGCGTGCGTCGAAGCGTGTCCGACCGCTGCGCTGACCGAGAAGTCGATCATCGCCCTCGGACGCCCCGAAAGCACGGTCACGACGACGTGCGGGTATTGCGGCGTCGGCTGCTCGCTGAAGGCGGAGATCAAGGGCGAGACGGTCGTGCGTATGGTCCCGAACCGCGAAGGCCACGCGAACAAGGGCCACGCCTGCGTCAAAGGCCGCTTCGCCTTCGGCTATGCGACGCATGCCGATCGCATCGTGAAGCCGATGGTTCGCAAGAAGATCACCGACCCATGGCGCGAGGTCACGTGGGAAGAAGCGATCGGCTATGCCGCCTCCGAAATCAAGCGCATCCAAGCCAAGTACGGAAAGTACGCGGTCGGCGGCATCACTTCCTCGCGCTGCACGAACGAAGAAACGTTCCTCGTGCAGAAGCTGGTACGAGCAGCGTTCGGCAACAACAACGTCGACACGTGTGCGCGCGTGTGCCACTCGCCGACGGGCTATGGCTTGAAGCACACGCTCGGCGAATCCGCGGGCACGCAAGAATTCAGCTCCGTCATGAAATCCGATGTCATCGTCGTCATCGGTGCGAATCCGACGGAGGCTCACCCGGTTTTCGGCTCGCAGCTCAAGCGGCGCCTGCGCCAAGGCGCGAAACTGATCGTCATCGATCCTCGTGAGATCGAGCTCGTACGAGCACCGCACATCGCCGCGGACTATCACTTGCAGCTGCGTCCCGGCACGAACGTCGCGATCATCAATGCGCTCGCGCACGTCATCGTGACGGAAGGCCTGACGAAGGACGACTACATCGAGTCTCGGTGCGAAGTAGATTCGTACCGACGCTGGAAGGAGTTCGTCGCCGATCCGAAGAACTCGCCCGAAGCGGTTGCCGACATCACGGGTGTGCCGGCCTCGCTCGTGCGCGGCGCCGCGCGTCTTTATGCGACGGGCGGGAACGGCGCGATCTACTACGGCTTGGGCGTCACCGAGCACAGCCAGGGCACGACGATGGTCATGGGCATCGCGAACCTCGCGATGGCAACCGGCAATCTCGGCCGCGAAGGCGTCGGCGTGAATCCCCTTCGCGGGCAAAACAACGTGCAGGGCTCCTGCGACATGGGTTCCTTCCCGCACGAGTACAGCGGCTATCGTCACGTCTCGGACGAAGCCGTCCGCGCGCAGTTCGAATCGTCCTGGGGAGTCACGCTCGAGCCGGAGCCGGGCTTGCGCATCCCCAACATGTTCGAAGCGGCGCTCGACGGCAGCTTCAAGGCGCTTTACATCCAGGGCGAGGACATGGCGCAGTCCGATCCGAACACGCAGCACGTGATCTCGGCGCTCTCCGCGATGGAGTGCGTGATCGTCCAAGATCTGTTCTTGAACGAAACGGCCAAGTACGCGCACATCTTCTTGCCCGGCTCGTCGTTCCTGGAGAAGGACGGCACCTTCACGAACGCGGAACGTCGCATCTCGCGCACGCGCAAGATCATGGAGCCCCTCGGCGGCTACCAAGACTGGGAAGTCACGATGATGCTGTCGAACGCGCTCGGCTACCCGATGAACTACACGCATCCGTCCGAGATCATGGATGAGATCGCGCGGCTGACGCCGACCTTCGCGGGCGTGAGCTACGAGAAGCTCGACCGACTCGGCAGCATTCAGTGGCCTTGCAACGAAGATGCGCCCGCAGGCACACCGACGATGCACGTGGACGAGTTCGTTCGCGGCAAGGGCAAATTCTATGTGACGGAGTACGTCCCGACGGAAGAGCGCACGAGCTCGCGCTTCCCGTTGCTGCTCACGACCGGCCGCATCCTCAGCCAGTACAACGTCGGGGCGCAGACCCGTCGCACGCATAACGTCGTGTGGCACAGCGAGGATCGCCTAGAGATCCATCCTCACGATGCGAACGTACGCGGAATCCGAGACGGGGACTGGGTCGGCATCGCGAGCCGCGCGGGCGATACCGTCATGCGCGCCGAAGTGACGGAGCGCGTGCAACCCGGGGTCGTCTACACGACGTTCCACTTCCCGGAATCGGGCGCAAACCTCGTCACGACCGACAATTCGGATTGGGCGACGAACTGTCCGGAGTACAAGGTGACGGCGGTGCAGGTCGTGAAGGTGTCCCAGCCTTCGGAGTGGCGCAAGCGTCACCGCGAGCTCACGAAACGTCAGCGCATCCAACGCCGCGCCGGCGGCGGTCGGGTGTCGGCGCAGCCGCATTCACCCTCCGAGTGAAGCCCTCCCCGCCCCGTGCGGGGAGCGTTTGCTCAAGACGTCCCTCCCCGCCGCGGTGGGAGGTTGGGGTGGATGCACACGCAAGCGCAGCGGGTCCGGTCCGTTCGATGTTCAGAAGAGATACTCTCGCGGAGACGCGGAGGCGCAGAGCTAAGAACCAGACAATCGGAACTGGAATCGATTCTCTCTTTTATCTCTGGGTCTCCGCGTCTGCGACAGTATCTCTTCACGTGACTTCACAATGCGCGAACCGAAGCAACAACTCGCCGATTCTTCGCTCGGGGCACCCACGAGCACGGAAGTGCTCGTCGAGCGGTGGCGGGACGGGCGGATCGAGCGCGTTCCCGACCGCGTCGCCGAAGAAGTCCCCGTCGCGCTCACGTATCACGGCATTTCGCACGTCGTCATGCTCGCGACGCCCGCCGATCTCGAGGATCTCGCGGCCGGATTCACGTTGAGCGAAGGCATCGTCGCGAAGCCGGGCGAGATCCGCTCGCTCGAGGCGACCCGCCACGATGACGGCAACTTCGAGGTGCGCATCGGAATCGCGGCCGAGCGTTTCGCGAATCTACTGCGACGCGAGCGGAACACGTCGGGCCGCACAGGCTGCGGCCTTTGCGGCGCGGCGACGTTCGAAGATGCGCTACGCACGCCCGAACGCATCGTGAGCAACATGACCGTGAGCGCCACGGACTTGCACGAGGCCCTCATCGAAATTCGCAAGCACCAACGAATCAACAGCGAGACCGGGAGCGTGCATGCCGCCGCATGGGTCGTCCCCGGCGAAGGCATACGCCTCGTACGTGAAGATGTCGGACGACACAACGCGCTCGACAAGGTCATTGGCGCGCTCATTCGCGCCGGCGAGGAATTCTCGCGCGGGTGGTTCTTGATCACGAGCCGCGCGAGCTACGAAATGGTTCAGAAGACCGCCATCGTGGGCGTGCCGCTGCTCGCCGCAGTTTCCGCGCCGACCGCGTTCGCCATCCGACTCGCCGATACGACCGGCCTTACGCTCGTGGGTTTCGCGCGCGAGCACCAACATGTCGTCTACACCCATCCGATACGGTTGAAGCACCATGCATAGTGATTACCTCGTCCGTATGGCCAATGACATCAGCCGCTTCTTCGCTTCCGACCCGGACCAGGAGCAAGCCGCCCGCAACGTACTCGGCCACTTGAAGCGTTTCTGGGATCCGCGCATGCGCGCACAGATCGTCGAGCACTACCGCGCCGGCGGCACGGGCTTGAGCGACATCGCGGCGAAGGCCGTTGCGCAACTCGCCGAGGAAGAGCCGGCCAAACAAACATAGACAGCTGCGCTCAGCGCGACGAGCCATCGTGCTGGCCCAAGCCCCACGCCCCACAACCCGAAAGGAGCAAAGTCATGGCCAAGCTCGTCGTCTTGTACAAGAAGGCACAGGACCCGGCCGCGTTCGACGCATATTACGCTTCGACCCACGCGCCCCTTGCGAAGAAAATTCCCGGCTTACGTACGTTCGAAATCAGCACGGGCGCCGTTTCGACGCCGCAAGGCGATTCCAACTACCAGCTCGTCGCGATACTGAGCTTCGACTCGCTGGAAGCGCTGCAGAAAGGACTGGCTTCACCGGAAGGTCAAGCCGCTGCAGCGGACCTCGCGAACTTCGCGCAAGCAGGCGTCGAGCTGCTGATCTTCGAGTCGAAAGAACCCTGAGGCTACCGATTCGCTCCTAATCGATGAGCAAGCGGGCGGAGCTGCGCGGCTATGAGCTTGCTCCGTGTGATACGCATCGGAAATCCCTATCCCAGGGAACTGCCGTTCGACGAATACAATTAGGCAGTGTCATCTCGCGATGCACGCGCTCGTCAAGAGGAGTA
>JAAYXG010000665.1 GCA_012516015.1 Lysobacteraceae bacterium
GAACGTGCTGCGGTCCATCGAGCTGCTTGCCATCGGGATCGATAGCTTCGCGCACCGATGCGTCGAGGGTATCGAGGCAAATGAGGAACGGATCGCCGAGCTGGTCGAGCGCTCGCTGATGCTGGTCACCGCGCTGGTACCGGAAATCGGCTACGACAACGCCGCGACAATCGCCAAGCACGCGTTAATGAACGACCAGACCCTAAAAGAAGCCGGACTGGAGCTTGGCTTGATTGATAGCGAGATCTTCAACCGCCTCGTCCGGCCACGCGATATGGTTTCAGAGTTTCACCCGCATCGATAAGGACGTGTCCACCCGCTATCGCGCGCGGCAGCAGGACTGTCAGGACTGCACCTTCCGGCAGCGATGCACGCCGAACATGCCCGCTCGCAAGGTTACCCGGTCGATCCACGAAGGCCATGCGACCTGGCGCGGGACATCGCCACTACTGATGCGTATCTCGTGTCCCGTCGCCAGCGGAAGAAGGTCGAGATGCTGTTTGTCCACCTAAAGCGCATCCTGAAGCTGGATCGCATGCGCTTGAGCGGTCCGAATGGAGCAAGAGATGAGTTCCACCTCGCTGCCGCAGCCCAAAACCTCCGGAATCTGGCGAAGTTGTCCCCCCAAGCGGATGCTCGCTATCGCCTGACCGGGAGCGGGACCGCGCTCGCCTGCTATCCGTATCGCAGCTCGATCGCCGCAGAGACCGACTTCCTCAACAGAATAGGCCCAAGAACGGTCATTCGAGTACTGACTATAGTCGATCGCAACCCGCCGTCGTCGGTTAATGTGGGGCCAGGCGGCGATCGCTCGGCCACTGATCCGGCAAGCGTGGCTGTGAAGTTGACAAGCGTGAAGCACACACGTCACTCAAGTGGACCAAAACCTCGGCTAGACCGTTGAGGTGTGAGCGCGGGTTCCAAAGTCGAGACTTTGGAGGAAGGCGCTTCTATCCGGAGCATTCGATGTCGACTTTCATTGTAGCACTTGATTTTTCAGTCTCCGATGATCGTGCCATTCGGCGCGCGGTCATCCAGGCCCGCTCGGCCGACGTTGGCCTGGTTTTGATTCATGTAGAAACGGATCCTCAGTCTGGTCAGCTGTATGCGGAGTTGGCGGCAGAGCGCTCTACAAAACTCGAGGACCTCGCAAAATCCATAAGTTCGCACGACGGCGTTGATTGTGAGAGCGTAATCGGGACAGGGGACGTGGCCGATCAAGTGGTGCTCTTGGCCGAGCGACGTTCGGCGAGCCTCATTGTCGTCGGTCGACATGAGCGAGGCCTGAGGGACCTGGTCGTCAGCACTGTAAGCGAACAAATTGCGCGACGGACGACCGTTCCAACCCTTATCGCCAACTCCCTACCAGTCGCACCCTATGCTCATATTCTGCTGGGAACGCGCCTTGACGAGCCATCCGCGGCGCTTGCGCGTTGGCTCGCGGGCAATCCTTTCGGGGGATCAGCGGAGCTCTCGATGTTGTTCGTGCACGAACCTTACACTCCTCTGCCGTTATCGGGCGACGTCGACATATCGCCGGAA
>JAAYXG010000666.1 GCA_012516015.1 Lysobacteraceae bacterium
CACGAGCCAGGATCCCCCAACCAAGAGCGCCATGACCGCCCACGTGAATACGAGTGTGGCATTGATCTTGAGGGCGCCCGACTGCCAGTAGACGACCGAATCCGGGGTGATGTCCATGACTATGCGCTCTCCTCACGAGCGGGCGCGCCCGGTTCCGAGCGCAATCGGGAGACGAGGAGTTGACGGACCATGATGAAGCCGACTAGACAGACCAACGCGCGCTCCCAGCGATTGCCCATCACGAAGTAAAAGCCGACGACCACCACGGCCGTGCGAGCGACGAAGCTCGCCAAGAACAACGGGACTGAATAGCGTGTCGTGAGCTTTCGCACCGTCAGCCATAGGCCGCCAAAGTAAAAGAGTCCGAGTCCCGCGCCCGCTGCCCAGGCCAATGCCAACGCGATGAGCGGGTTCATCGATCGTTTTCCTCTTCTGCGTCGATGGCCTCGCGCTCCTGACTGATCCAATACCAGGCGTTGAAGCAGCCGAGCGTCACTCCGCCCAGTAGCAGCGCCAATGTCCACGAAAAGCTGCCGGGCAAGCGTCGATCCAACCAAACGCCGAGCAGCGCCCCGATGACGGTCGGCACGGAGACGGACCAGCCGATGATGCCGAACATTCCGAGGCCAACCCAAAGCGTCCTGTCTTTGGTGCGCCGCGCGCGCACTTTCCGTGCTTCCTTGGGGCCGACTTCTTCGCTCAGCTCGTGCGGAGTTGCCGGCGGCGCTTCGTCAGGTCGATCAGGCATGACCCCGTCCTTCCCACTCGACGATCTGGCGAAGCAGGCTGGCTTCGAGGCGATCGAGCGCTCGTCGCGCCTTCTGCTCGTCTTCATCCAGCTCCCGAAACTGTGCGCGTACCGCCTGCCGCAACTCACCGAGCTTTCCTTGCACGGCGTTCCAGGTGGAGACGAGCACTTCCGGACCGCGCTTGACCAGAATGCCTTCATCCACCGCAAAGAACGATTCTTCGCCGTTCGGTGCCGTTAGGGACAGAATGCCGGGAACGAGCGCTGCGACGAAGTCGACATGTCGCGGCAAGAGGCAGAAAGAGCCGTTCTGCGCCTCCGCGACCACTTTCACAGCCTCCTGCTTCAGGAGAACGCCGGAAGGCAGGATGAGCTTGAGCATCATGTTCATGGCTTCTTCGCTTCGTGAATTCCGCCGATCATGTACAGCGACTTTTCGGGAAAGTCGGAGAACTCATCGTTCAGGATGCGTTCGCATCCTTCCAGCGTGTCTTCCAACTCGATCATCTTGCCTTCGAGGCCCGTGAATTGCTCTGTCGTGAAGAACGGCTGCGTCAAGAAGCGCTCGAGCCGCCGCGCACGGTGGACCCTGCGCTGATCTTCCCGAGAGAGCTCTTCCAACCCGAGCATGGCGATGACGTCCTTCAGCTCCTCGTAGCTCGCGAGCGTCTCGCGCACTTGGCGGGCGACGCGATAATGTCGCTCCCCGACGAGAGGCGGCGTCAGCATCTTGGATTCCGAACGGAGCGGATCGACGGCAGGGTAAAAGCCTTGGCTGGCTCGCTCTCGCGAGAGCACGATCAAGGCCGAAAGATGCCCGAACGTGTGCGTGATGGCGGGATCCGTGAAGTCGTCCGCCGGCACATAGACCGCTTGCACGGAGGTGATGGCCGCTCCCTGCGTCGTGCAGATGCGCTCTTCGAGCTCCGCCAATTCCGTCCCCATCGTGGGTTGATAGCCCATGCGAGACGGGAGCCGTCCCAGCAGGCCCGACACTTCGGATCCGGCTTGGATGAAACGAAAGACGTTGTCGATTAGTAGCAGAACGTCCTGCCGTGCGTCGTCGCGGAAATACTCCGCCATGGTCAAGGCTGCATGGCCCACGCGAAAGCGCGCACCTGGCGGCTCGTTCATCTGGCCGAATACCAGCACGGTGTTGTCGAGAACGCCTGCGGTGCGCACATCGCGGACCAATTCCTCCGCTTCTCGGGAACGTTCGCCGATGCCGCAGAAGATCGTGACGCCCCGATGACGTCCAGCGACATTGTGGATCAACTCCGTGATGAGCACGGTCTTGCCGACGCCCGCGCCGCCGAACAGCCCCGCCTTGCCGCCGCGCTCCAACGGAGCGAGCAAGTCGATCGCCTTGATACCCGTGACGAAGATTTCCGTGGTCGTGCCTTGATCGGCCAATGACACCGGCGGCGCATGCAGCGCACGCCATTCGCCGCCGCCGAGATCGTCCCGACCGTCCAGCGCATTGCCGAAGACGTTCACGACGCGGCTGAGCAAGCGTTCGCCTACGGGGACCTGGAGGGCATGGCCGGTGTCGACGATGGGTGCGCCGCGAGCGAGGCCCGACGTGGGCGTCAACGCGACGCCCCGAACCGTTTCGAGGTCGAGGTGACCGACGACTTCGATGACGATGCGCCCGTCATCTCCGGCTCGCAGCTCGCTGTAGAAGTCGGGGAGGCGGCCGGGGAAGCGGGCGTCCACCACGCTACCGCGTACCGATAGGACAGTGCCTCGACGAAGGTCTTGATGATTGTCCATTCGCGTCCCTCAAACTTCGACGCCAAGCAGCCAATCCGAGCGCGAAAAGGTTTCGGCGAACAAAGATTGCGTTCCCGCGATCGCTCGCGGGCGGACCTGACCCTCTTCGATGGAAAGCTTCGAAATCGTGACTGTAACCGGCTCGCCGATGCTTGTCCTCCCGTTACCGAGTCAGCCATAGCCGCACGCTGGGCTCGCGATAGCGGGTGACAGTTCATGAGATGATCGAAGTTGATCGATGATGATCGAAACAACGGCGGGGGACTCCGAGATTGGTCACGGGTCTCGGGGCCGACAAAGACGCGCGGAATCCGCGCATGCAACGAGGTGGTGAGGTGGTGAGGTGGTGCGGACGTGCGGACGTGCGGACGTAAGAGGCGCGTCTCTGACGTCCACACGTCGGCACGCCTACACGTCCACGCGAGAGGGGGACACTCCCAGGAGTGTCCCCCGTC
>JAAYXG010000667.1 GCA_012516015.1 Lysobacteraceae bacterium
GGCGACCGGAACCCGTTCGGCTTCGAGCCACCGAAACAGCGCGGCGTGCCCGTTCGGCCCCGCTTCGATGCTGATCGGTCGGGTCACTCTTTCCTGTGGAGCGGAAGGCTTCGGCGCCATCAACGTGTAGAACAATGCGAATGCGGCGAGCGCAAGCGCGAACGTGACGACTCGCTCCTTCATGCGGCACGCTCCGCAAGACGCGCTTGCAGCGCTCGACCTTCGCGCACGAGCAGCTCGACGTCCTGCTCGGCGAGAGCCGACGCGCCGTAGACGCTGCGCTCCGCGGCGGCAGCGATACGTTGGAACGACGCACGCTCGCCGTCGTCCGCGAAGCGCGCATGTTGCGTGAGCTCGCGATACGTGAGACTGCGCTCCGAGCGCAGCCGCCCTGCGCGCACGAGCGCGGCCACGAGGATGCGAAGCAATGCGGCCGGACGCTTCTGGATCGCCAGCGAGTCGAGATCGGCGATGGACAATCCTTCACCCGGCTGCGATCTCGAGGCGAGCGCGGAGCCGACGCCCGTTTCGTCGCGAGCGCGACGCTTGAGCACACCGGCGGCGCGAAGCTCGTTGATCACGATGAGGACGGCAAGCAGAATCACGAGAGCGACGAGCGCAAAGAGCGTCGTGCGCACCACGAGCGCCGACGGTTGCACCTTCTGTAGCCACTCTTCGAGCCACGAGCTCTCCTCTGAGCGCCGGCGGACGAGCTCCTGCAGCCAATTCTTGAATCGCTCCCACCACGTCGGCGGCCGCTCGTTGGCCTGCTGCTCGATCGATTCGAGCACCGAGTGCAACGATTCCGTTTGCAGCGTCGCGTTCGCGGACTCCCGTGGCGCACCGAGATGAACGAGATCGTCCAGACCGTAGACGCTCAGCGCGTCCCGACCGCTGTCGGACAAGAACGCTTCGTAGCCTAGCGCAGCGAGCGACGCCTCGAGACCGGGACAAGCTTGCTCCAACTCAGCGAGCCCGACCGTGTCGGGATCCGCTCTCTCGCTGCACGTACGAATCAAATCCCATTCCGACGCAGCCGCGCCGGCCGGTCGAAACAGAACGGCCGGCGCGAGCAGCAGTGAGATGAGCAATGCTCGGCGCACGAACCTAGGCAGGGTTGAGCGCACCTACGCGAGCTGCGAGGTCGCTACCCTCTTTGCGCAGCTTCAGATCCCAGTACACGGCGATGAGCAATGCCGTGTAGAACGGCGTTACGAGGAGGTTGATCAGAAGCCCGATGATGGCACCGCCGATGAGCGCGACGAGCGCGGCATTCTCCGCACCGATCGAAAGGAACGGCATCACGATGCCCACGACCAGCCCCGCCGCCATATAGATGACGATCAAGACGAATAAGCCGACGGTGACGATCGCGGTGGTCCGCCACCAGTTGCCCCAAACGAGCCGATGGCTGCCGCTCAACGCGGCGATCGGACCTTTCCCTTCGAAGACGATCAGATTCGTCCCGAGCGCGAGACTCACGATCAGGATCAGCCCCGGGATGATCAGCAGAACGAGTCCCACCATGACGGCCAAGCCGTAGCAAATCGACATGAGCACCATCGGCAGAATGAATCGAGCCGTGCTCTGTAGCGCCGCGCCCAAGCCTAGGGACTCTCCGCTTCCGATCGCGCCTTGCTTCGCGTAAATCGCCGCGACGGCCCAGAGCGTGAGCGCGATGGAGAGGACGTAGACGATCCAGTAGAGAGGATCACTCATCACCTCCAATGCCAGCATCGGATTCTGCAGTCCGAGACCCTTGACCACCATGTAGATGGATGGAATGACGCTGCAGAAGGCGAGCAGCAAGCACAAAGGCCAGACCGCTCCGAGTGAAGCTCGATAGAGCTGGAACGACGTGTCGAGCACGCCGCCGATCGTTTGTGGTTCTGTGGGTCTTATTGCCATTGTAGTCCTCCCTATTGTTGTTCGATCGCTCGACCTTCGAGCTACCCGCTTGAGTCGGCTGTCCATGCGCAAACGCCGAGTGGATCGCCGCCAGGCGTTCTATTCGCTCGAGGTCGACGTTCTTCTCGCAAATGTGGTGCTTCGGCACTGCATCGCTCGTACGCGATCATCCTAGCCTCGGCACGGCTTGGCAAATTGTCTTGTCGGCGCGCAGGCGTACGCGGCCTCGGGATCGATCTGATATGTCCCTGATCTTTCTGAGAATTTCGCAAACGCGCGGCGCTCGCACCGGGCGCCCTCGACCCCGATGGGCGCCTTCTTTTGTGTCTCGTGCCCTTAGTGGCCGAGTGCCCGCCTCTACAACGCCGTCATTTCGCTCCAAGCGCCTGATCGAGATCGGCGATCAAGTCCTCGACATCCTCGATCCCGACCGACAGCCGAATCAGCGAGTCGTCGATACCGAGCGCCGCGCGCTTGTCGGCTGGAATCGAGGCATGCGTCATCAGTCCCGGGTGATCGACGAGACTTTCGACGCCGCCCAAGCTCTCGGCGATCGTGAAGATGCGCAGCTTCTCGAGAAAGCTGCGCGCCTCGTTCATGCCGCCCTTCACGAACAGCGTCACGATGCCGCTGAAACCGTTCTTCATCTGCCGTTTCGCAAGCTCGTGCTGAGGATGACTCGGAAGACCGGGGTACAGCACGCGCGCAACGCGCGAATCCCGCTCGAGCCAGCTCGCGATCGCGAGCGCGTTCTCGCTGCATTGACGCATGCGCAGCGCCAACGTCTTGAGCCCACGCAACGCCAGGAAGCTGTCGAACGGGCCGCCGATCGCGCCGACGGCGTTCTGCAGGAAGCCGATCTTCTCGGCGAGCTCGGCATTCGCCGTCGCCGCGGCGCCGCCGATCATGTCGGAGTGACCGTTCAAATACTTCGTCGCCGAATGCATGACGATGTCGGCGCCGAGCTCGAGCGGGCGTTGCACCCACGGACTCGCGAACGTGTTGTCGACGATCGTGAGGATGCCGCGCTTGCGCGCGAGATCCGCGATTTGCTCGATATCGACGAGACGCAACGTCGGATTCGTAGGCGTCTCGATCCAGATCAGCTTGGTGTTCGGGCGGATCGCGGCTTCCACCGCGCGGCGATCGGAGAGATCGACGAAGCTGATGTCGAGATTCGCGGTTCGACGCCGCACGCGCTCGAAGAGACGGAACGTGCCGCCATACAGGTCTTCCATCGCGATGATGTGACTGCCTGCATCCAACAGCTCGAGCAGCGTACTCGTCGCAGCCATGCCCGAAGCGAACGCGAAACCGCGCACCCCGCCCTCGAGCGCGGCGATGCACCGCTCGTATGCGCCGCGCGTGGGATTGCTCGTGCGCGCGTAGTCGTAGCCCTTGTGTACGCCGGGGCTCGACTGCGCGAACGTCGACGTCGTATAGATCGGCGGCATCACGGCACCCGTCGTAGGATCGGGCGCCTGGCCGGCGTGGATGCATTGAGTGGCAAACTTAAGGTTCGTGTCTTTGGAGTGGGTCATAGGATCGTTGAGGTTCAAGGCTTCGGCTGACGATGTGGGTGCGTGTGGACGTATAAACGTGTAGGCGAGTAGACGTAAGAACGGCTGCCCTGGGGATCATGCAGTCTGCACGTCCACACGTCTACACGTCCACACGCCTACACGTCTACTCACATCTGCCGCCTCAGATAATTCAGCACGTCCGAGCGGGTAATCAGACCGAGGAATCGCTCCCCGTCCATTACCGCCGCCGAAGAACGCACTTCCAGCATCGCGACGAGATTGTTGATCGAGACGTCCTTGTCGACCTTGAGAAACGATGCCGTCATCGCGTTGCGCACGGGCTCGTTGAAGCGCTCGGGGCGGCCGAATGCGAATCGCAGGATGTCGTCCTCGGTCACGATACCGATCAGACGATCGCCGTCCATCACGGGCAACTGCGAGAACCCGGCGTTGCGCAAGCGATTGTGCGCCGTGGTCAAGACGTCGTTCGGCCCGACCGTAATCGTCGCGCGCTCGCCGTGTGGCCGCCCGATGAGATCGCGCAGATCGCCGAACGACTCGCGCTCGATGAATCCTTGATCCTCCATCCAGAAATCGTTGAACAACTTCGAGAGGTATCGCGCACCGGTGTCGCACGCCAACGTGACGACGCGCTTCGGTGCCGTCTGCTCGCGGCAGAAGCGCATGGCGGCA
>JAAYXG010000668.1 GCA_012516015.1 Lysobacteraceae bacterium
AGTTGGCAGCGAGCCAACTTTTGTTACTCTTCGCGCTCCAAAAACGCGCGCCGGTCTGCCCGCGCGCCATAACAACGAGGGATCCGCGTGGAAATCTTCTGGGTGCTCGCTTCGATCGTCCTGCTCGTCTTGTTGATTAGCTGGGGCAAGATCCATCCATTCATCGCCTTCCTGCTCACGTCGATCTTCGCCGGATACGTCCTAGGGCTGCCGCTCGATCGCGTCCCCGGCTCCATTCAGAAGGGGCTCGGGGACATGCTCGGATCGCTCGTCGCGATCATTTGTCTCGGCGCGATGTTCGGCAAGCTCATTGCAGAAAGCGGAGCCGCGCAGAAGATCGCGGCTGTCTTGATGAAGTGGTTCGGAGAGAAGCGCATCACGTGGGCGCTCATGCTGACCGGCTTCATCGTCGGCATTCCGCTCTTCTACAACGTGGGCTTCGTGCTGCTCGTCCCGCTGGTCTTCTCGGTGGTGTACTACTCGAAGCTGCCATCGGTGTATCTCGGCGTGCCGTTGCTGGCGTCCCTCTCCGTCACCCACGGCTTCTTGCCGCCGCATCCGGCGCCGACCGCGATGGTGCCGATGTTCGGTGCGAGCATGGCGACGACGCTCATTTACGGTCTGTTCGTCGCCGTGCCGGCAATGATCATTGCCGGTCCCGTCTTCGCACGCTTCTTTCGCAATTCGCGCGCGAAGCTGCCCGAGCTCTTCGTGCCCCAAGACATGCCGGAGGACCAGCTTCCCGGTACGTTCAACTGCTTTGCGACCGCGTTGCTGCCCGTCGTCATGATCGCGGGATCTGCCGGGCTCCCGGGCTTGGCGGAGGAGGGCACGACGCTGCATCAAGTGCTCCTGTTCATCGCGGATCCGTTCGTCGTGATGCTCGTCGCGCTCCTCGTCGCGACGATCACGCTCGGGCTCGGACGCGGCATGCGTATCCAAGCGTTGATGGATCACTACAGCGGTTCCGTCAAGGACATTGCGGTCATCTTGCTGATCATCGCCGGCGCAGGCGCGCTCAAGCAGATCTTCGTCGACACCGGCGTGAGCGATGCGATCTCCGCCGCGCTCAGCGGACTTGCGGTCAACCCGCTATTGCTCGGCTGGATCATCGCGACCGTGATTCGCGTGTGCCTGGGCTCGGCGACGGTCGCCGGTTTGACGGCTGCGGGCATCATGGCGCCTGTCGTCGCCTCGACGGGCGCCGATCCCAACTTGATGGTGCTCGCGATCGGCGCCGGCAGCCTCATGCTCTCTCACGTCAACGACTCGGGCTTCTGGATGTTCAAGGAGTATTTCAACCTGAGCCTCAAAGATACGCTGATGTCCTGGACGCTGATGGAGGGAATCGTGGGCGTGATCGGGATTATTGGAGTGCTCATCATGGACGCCGTGCTGTGAGCGCTCTCGCGCTCACCGCAGTGTGACGTGTGGGGTGTGAAGTGTAGGGACAAAGCGCGCGGTGCCAGGGTGCGGCACGCTTCTGACCTTACACATCACACACTACACCTTACACGCGGCGCGCGCGTCGGGTGCTCACGCGCCGCGCTGGTTCTTCCTGACTTTCGCCCACCGCCGTCGCGCGTTGACCGGGCATCGGCCTCGCCGGTTTGACTCTGGGGCGCCTAGTAGACATCCTTCGACTACCGGTCCAGCTTGCCGTGCATTGGATCAGTCCGGACGCTGCGGACGGTGGGGCATACTAGAACTACTAAAAAGAACGGAGCGGCAAATGTTAAATGGGCGCATTGCAGCTCGACTCGTCGAAGTCACGATCGTTTGTTTCTTGTTTGCGGCTTGTGGCGGTGGAGGCGGGGGCGGCTCGTCTCCACCGTCGAACCCGCCTTCACAAAACCCACCGCCGCCTCCTCCGCCACCGCCACCACCACCGCAGCTGCCGGATCCCGCGACTGCGCCGGCGCTGAAGGACGTATTCGACGGCTTCTTTCGTACGGGTGCGGCGATCGAGCCGGAACAGCTCGACGTCGAATCCGATCGCGGCTTGTTACTGAAGCACTACGCGAATCTCACGCCCGAGAACGCGATGAAGGCGGATACGATCGCGCCGCTCGATCCCGCCGAAGGCAACCTATACCAGTTCGATCGCGCCGATCGCATCGTCGATTTCGCGATGGCCAACGGCATGAAGGTGCACGGGCATGCGCTCGTTTGGCATCAAACGACGCCGGAGTGGTTCCTGCCTCCTCAGGAGGGGATGGACGACATCACGTATCGCGCGACGATCGAGCAGCGTCTGCGCGCCTACATCACTGCAGTCGTCACGCACTTCAAGGGCCGCGTGGAGGCCTGGGACGTCGTGAACGAGGTGGCGAGCGACGGTGCCGAAGTGTATCGGGATAGCC
>JAAYXG010000669.1 GCA_012516015.1 Lysobacteraceae bacterium
CGCCGTCGTAGCCGCTGATCAGCACGACGTCCGCGTGCGCTTTGGCCACGCCTGCCGCGATCGTGCCGACGCCGACTTCCGAGACGAGCTTGACGCTGATGCGCGCCTCGCGATTCGCGTTCTTGAGATCGTGAATCAGCTCCGCGAGATCTTCGATCGAGTAGATGTCGTGGTGCGGCGGCGGCGAAATCAGACCGACGCCCGCCGTCGTGTGCCGCGTCTTAGCGACCCACGGATACACCTTCGCTCCGGGCAACTGACCGCCTTCTCCGGGCTTGGCGCCTTGCGCCATCTTGATCTGCAGTTCGCGCGCATTGACGAGGTACTCGCTCGTCACGCCGAAGCGGCCCGACGCCACTTGCTTGATCGCGGAATTCTTCGAGTCCCCGTTCGGCAGCGGCTTGAAGCGTTCGGGGTCTTCGCCGCCTTCGCCGGTGTTGCTCTTGCCGCCGATGCGATTCATCGCAATCGCCAGCGTCTCGTGCGCTTCTTTGCTGATCGAGCCGTACGACATCGCGCCCGTCTTGAAGCGCTTCATGATGCTTTCGATCGGCTCGACCTCCTCGAGCGGAATCGGCTCGCTCGCCTTGAACTCGAGCAGGCCTCGCAAGGTGCAGATGTTCGTCGCCTGATCGTTGATCAGCTGCGAGTACGCCTTGAACGTCTCGTAGTTGTTCGTGCGAACCGCCTTCTGCAACCGATGGATCGACTCGGGGTTGAACAAGTGGTACTCGCCCTCGTTGCGCCACTGGTACAAGCCGCCGACCGGCAATGTGTGATTGTCGGCGCGCCGCTCGGGGAATGCGGCGCGATGACGGGCGAGCACTTCCTGTGCGATCACATCCATACCGATACCGCCGACGCGCGAGGACGTCCAAGTGAAGTATTCGTCGATCACGTCCTGACGCAGACCGACGGCTTCGAAGACCTGCGCGCCGCGATAGCTTTGGATGGCAGAGATGCCCATCTTCGCCATCACTTTGATGACGCCCTTGGTCGCCGCCTTCACCATGTTCTTGCAGGCGGTCTTGTGATCGATGTTGACCAGGCGATCGTCGCGAATCATGCCGTCGATCGTCTCGAACGCGACGTAAGGATTGATGGCGCTCGCGCCGTAGCCGATCAGAAGCGCGAAGTGGTGCACTTCGCGTGCCTCGCCCGTCTCGACGACGATGCTCACACGTGTGCGCAGGCCCTCGCGGATCAAGTAGTGGTGGAGTCCCGCGACGGCGAGCAGCGCGGGGATCGGCGCGAACTCGCGGTTGACGCCGCGGTCGCTCAAGATGAGGACGTTCACCTCCTCCTCTTCGATCAGCCGCCGTGCCATCAGACGAATCTCTTCCATCGACTTGACGAGCCCCTGCTTGCCGCGAGTCACGCGAAAGAGCATCGGCAAGAAGCCGACCTTGAGGCCCGGCAGGTCCATGCGGCGAACCTTGGCGAATTCCTCGTTCGTGAGGATCGGCCACTTGATCTCGAGTCGACGGCAGTCCGCCGGCTGCGGATTGAGCAGGTTGCCCTCGGACCCGAGACGCGTCTCGGCCGAGGTGATCAGCTCTTCGCGAATGCAGTCGATCGGCGGGTTCGTGACCTGCGCGAACAGTTGCTTGAAATAGTCGTACAGCAGGCGGGGCTTGTTGGACAGCACCGCGAGCGGCGTGTCGTTGCCCATCGAGCCGACCGCTTCGACGCCGTTCTGCGCCATGGGCGCGAGCAACATGCGCTCGTCCTCGAACGAGTAGCCGAACGCGATCTGTCGCTGCAGCAACGTATCGTGATCCGGCGCGGGCACTTCGGGTGCGGGCGGCAGATCGTCGAGATGAACCTGGTGGTCCTTGAGCCATTGTCGATACGGACGCTCGTGCGTGATCGAGCGCTTGATCTCCTCGTCATCGACGATGCGGCCTTGCTCCGTATCGACGAGGAACATCCGTCCCGGCTGCAACCGGCCTTTGACGACGATGTCCTCGGCAGGCACATCGAGCACGCCCGCCTCGGACGCCATGATCACGACATCGTCTTTCGTCACGTAGTAACGGGAGGGGCGCAGGCCATTGCGATCGAGCACCGCGCCGATCATCTTGCCGTCCGTGAACGCGATCGAAGCGGGGCCGTCCCACGGCTCCATCAATGCCGCGTGGTACTCATAGAAGGCGCGCTTCGCATCGTCCATCGTTTGATGGCCGGACCAGGGCTCCGGAATCATCATCATCACGGCATGCGGCAACGAGCGTCCCGCAAGAACGAGCAGCTCGAGCGTGTTGTCGAACATGGCGGAATCCGAGCCGTTCGGATTGATGATCGGCAGGATCTTCTTGATGTCCTCGCGGAAGACCTCCGACTCGAACAGCGCCTGACGCGCATGCATCCAGTTTGCGTTGCCGCGCACGGTGTTGATCTCGCCGTTGTGCGCGACGTAGCGATACGGATGCGCGCGATCCCAGCTCGGGAAGGTGTTCGTGCTGAAGCGCGAGTGCACGAGCGCGAGCGCGGTCTCCATGAGCGGATCGCTCAAGTCCGGGAAGTACTGCGCAAGCTGCTGCGTGAGCAGCATGCCTTTGTAGACGAGCGTCTTGTGCGAGAGGCTCGCGACGTACCAGGACGCGGCGCCCTCGGCGGTCGTGGCGCGGATCTCGGAGTACGCGCGCTTGCGAATCACGTAGAGCTTGCGCTCGAACGCGAGCTCGTCGTCGAGCTCGGCGCTGCGTCCGATGAACACCTGTCGCATGGCCGGCTCGCAAGATTTCGCCGTCTCGCCGAGCATCGAGTTGTTCGTCGGCACCGTGCGCCAGCCGAGCACCGTCTGCCCCTCGGACTGCACGATCTGCTCGAACTTCTCCTCGGTCCTGCGACGGAGCGTGGCATTGCGCGGCAGGAAAACGATGCCGCAGCCTTACGCCCCCGGCGGAGGCAGCTCGAAGCCGAGCTTCTTCGTGGCCGCCGCCAAGAACTTGTGAGGCATCTGCAGGAGCACGCCGGCTCCGTCACCCGTGTTCGTCTCGGCTCCGCAGGCACCTCGGTGGTCGAGATTTGTCAGGATCTGGAGCCCTTGTTGCAGGATCTTGTGCGATTTTCGGCCTTTTGCATCGACTATGAAGCCCACGCCACAGGCGTCGTGCTCATACGCTGGATCGTACAACCCCTGTTTTTCGGGACGAGTCGTCCGGTAACGACGCTGCCCGCCAGTGTCAGTCGTGCTCATAAGTTGGCCTATC
>JAAYXG010000670.1 GCA_012516015.1 Lysobacteraceae bacterium
ATCGATGCACACATTCATTTCGGCTTTGCCGAGCCGATCACCGAGTACACGACGGAAACGATCTACGCGGCGCAGGGCGGATTCTCGACCGTCATCGGCTACTTTCTGAACAACGAAGACTATGGCGGCGTCTTCGAGCGGGAAATCGAGCACGCGAAGCCGCGCGCCCACGTCGACTACGCATTTCATTTCAGTACGGCGAGCGAGCAGCACATTCGCGGGCTCGAGAGCTATGTGCGCACGTACGGCGTACGGTCCTTCAAGTACTTCATGAACTTCAAGGGCGAGGAGGGCCGCTATCTCGGCCTCGACGGCACGGACGACGGCTACTTGTACGCGCTGCTGCAGGAGGCCGCGCGCATCGGCGGCGTCACCGTCGTGCTGCACACGGAGAATATCGAGCTCGTCAATCGTATTCGGCGCGAGATGCAGGCGGCGGGTAAGTCAACGCTGCGCGATTGGAGCCTATCGAAGCCGCCGTTCACGGAAGCCGAGAACGTCGTGCGGGCGATGTACTTCGCCGAGCACCACGGCGCGACAATTTACATTCCCCATCTGTCCACGCGCATGGCGCTCGACGAAGTGCGACGCTGGCGCGAGCGCTACAACCGCATCTACGTGGAAACGTGTCCTCACTATCTGACGCACACGATGGATGCGGATATCGGCTCGCTCGGCAAAGCGAATCCGCCGTTTCGTTCGCAGGACGACGTCGATGCGATGTGGGAAGGTCTTGCCGACGGGAGCATCGATGTCGTCGCCTCGGATCACGTCCCGCGCAAACGCGCGACGAAGGAGAAGGGAATTTGGCAAGCATCGCAGGGGTTTCCCGGCACGGCGACGATTCTGCCGGTTCTGATGCACGAGGGGTATCACCGCGGCCGACTGTCGCTACAGCGCATCGTGCAGGTGCTCACGAGCGTGCCCGCGAAAATCTTCTCGATCGATTCGAGGAAAGGCGATCTTCGCGTCGGCCTCGATGCGGACATCACGATCGTCGACCCGGACCTCGAACGCGAGGTGCGTCCTGAGGAGCTCGGCTCCTATTCGGACTACAGCCTCTACGAGGGTCAGAAGCTCAAAGGCTGGCCGTGCGTGACGATCGTGCGCGGCGTACCCGTGATGCAGGACGGCAAGATCGTCGGCCCGGCCGGACACGGCAAGTACTTGCCGCGTCCTTGAGCCAATCGACGTCAGTCATCTCAGAGAACCTTGCAGCGGGAGCCAACGAATGGCCGAGCCTGATGCCGCCGGTGAACGCAGAGACCGTTTTCGACGATTGCTACTATCATCTGTCCTGCTGCTCGCGCCAGTGCTCGTGACGACCAACACCGACGCCCGTGAAACGACCGCGAAGGTTGAAGCCTTTTGGCAGATGTGTGTGCAGCAATCGAACGTGGATCCGGCGACGGACTTCTATCGAGTGCGATACTTCGGCGCCGATGCGACGACGGCACGCCGGCTGATGGATTTGATCGCGGCGGGCGAGAAGACGGTAACGTTCACGTTGCCGTGGATCTATCAGGGTCATCCCAATCTCACGCCGGTACCGGGCGGCTATACCGTCGTGACGGATTTCGAAGGGCACCCGGAGTTGCTGCTACGGACGACTCGCGTCAAGACCTTGGCGTTTGCCGAAGTCACGGATGAGGAGACTCGCTTCGAAGGTCCGGGTGCACGCACGCTCGACGCGTGGCGAAAGATTCATTGGCCCTTCTTCGAGAACGCCTTGAAGCCGTTGGGTAAGCAGCCGGCGGAAGACATGCCGGTCACGGTGGAGTATTTCGAGGTCGTGTGCGGGTTGAGCGGCACGCGTACAGCCACGCGCCACGATGAGAGCGGGGCGGCGGACTGAGACTAGAGTCTCAGCGGTCCCTCGTTCCAACCGCCGCTGCCGATCTATACGGAGTCGTTCGCGAGCCGCGCGGCACGTTCGGCGGCAATACGTTCCTCCGCTGTCGGCTTCTGCGGGTCGAGCACCGAGACGAGCCACGCCGTCACGAAGGCAAGCGGTGCCGAGATCAGCGCTGGGTACTCGAGCGGCGAGATCGCCTGCGGATTACCGAGCGCCCGCACCCACACCTCCGGTCCTAGAACGATCAACGCCAGAGCGGAAACGAGCCCCACCGAACCGCCGATCAGTGCGCCGCGCGCGGTCAATCCCTTCCAGTAGATCGCCAGGAAAAGCACCGGGAAGTTCGCGCTCGCTGCCAATCCGAGCGCCATCGCGATGAG
>JAAYXG010000671.1 GCA_012516015.1 Lysobacteraceae bacterium
GAAGCGCAGCACAGTGCGAATGACGGGCCGGTACAGCCAGACGAGCACACGGTTCACCGGATTGCGCGCCTCGGGCAGGATGCGCCCGCGCACGAAGAAGAGCATCAACACGGGAACGAGCGTCACCGACAGCAGCGCGGCGCCCGCCATCGCGAAGGTCTTGGTGAAGGCGAGCGGCGAGAACATCCGTCCTTCCTGTCCTTCAAGCGTGAAAACCGGAAGGAACGAGACGGTGATGATGAGCAGCGAGAAGAAGAGTGCCGGCCCGACTTCCTTGCACGCGCGCACGATCGCCGCCGCGCGCTCGGCCTGGGAGGCACCGGGCGGCACGTGCTCGAGACGCTTGTGTGCGTTCTCGATCATTACGATGGCCGCATCGACCATCGCACCGATCGCGATCGCGATGCCGCCCAGGCTCATGATGTTCGACCCCAACCCGAGCGCTCGCATCGCGATGAACGCGACCAGGATGCCGAGCGGCAGCGTGACGATCGCCACCAGTGCGCTGCGTACGTGCAGCAGGAACACGATGCACACCAGCGCGACGATCAGGCTTTCCTCGAGCAGCGTCCACTTCAGGTTGTCGATCGCACGCTCGATCAGCGTCGAGCGGTCGTAGACCGGCACGATCTCAGCGCCGGGTGGCAGGCCCGGAGCGATTTCGGCGATCTTCGCCTTCACGTTGGCGATCACATCGAGCGCGTTCTGGCCGAAGCGGGCCATCACGATGCCCGAGGCCACTTCGCCTTCGCCGTTCAGCTCGGCGATGCCGCGCCGCTCGGCCGGCACCAGCTCCACGCGCGCCACGTCGGCGATGCGCACGGCAACGCCGCGCTCGCTCTTGAGCACGATGCCGGCGATGTCGTCGACGCTGCGCAGGTAGCCGCGCCCGCGCACCATGTACTCCTTCTCGGCCAACTCGATGACGCGCCCACCGACATCACGGTTCGACGTGCGGATCGCCTTCGTGACCTCGTCGATCGGGATGCCGTAGCCGGCCAGCCGCTGCGGGTCGACGACGACCTGGTATTCGCGCACGAAGCCGCCCAGGCTCGCCACCTCGGCCACGCCCGCGGCTTTGGTGAGCTGGTACCGCACGTACCAGTCCTGCAGGCTGCGCGTCTCGGCGAGCGACATGTCGCGCCCGAGCAGCGCGTACTGGTAGACCCAGCCGACGCCGGTCGCGTCGGGTCCGATCTGCGGTGCCACTCCCTGCGGCAACCGTCCGGCTGCTGTGCTCAGGTACTCGAGCACGCGCGAGCGCGCCCAGTAGATGTCGGTGCCGTCCTCGAAAATCACGTAGATGTACGAGGCGCCGAACATCGAGAAGCCGCGTACGACCTTCGCGCGCGGCACGGCGAGCATCGCCGTGGTCAGCGGATAGGTCACCTGGTCTTCGACGACCTGCGGGGCCTGGCCCGCATAGTCGGTGTAGACGATGACCTGCACGTCGGAGAGGTCGGGCAGCGCATCGACGGGCGTGTGCCGTACCGCATAGACGCCCACGCCCACGAGGAACAGCGTTGCCAGCAGCACGAGAAAGACGTTGCGTGCCGACCATTCGATAATCCGACCCAGCACGCCCGAGTGGTCGCTGGCCGAGCCTTCGTCGCGTCTCGCAGTCATCTCAATGGCCTTTGTGCCCTGTACCACCGGAAGCGGTGCCGGCGGGCAACCGCTCGATACGCGTGATCAGGAACTCGCCTGGTTCACCCTGTCGGAACTCGAAGCGCGCGGCGGTCCCCGGCTGGATGCCGTCGACGAGCGCGGAGTCGGCGAGCGTGAAGTCCATCGTCATCGCCGGCCACTTCAGCGACGGGATTTCACCGTGCGTGACCGTCACGCTGCCGGAGGCTCGATCGATCGCGTCGATCGTCCCTTCCGCGCGATGCGTCGTGCCTGCGACGGGCGCTTCGCCGCCGGGTCGCGCATCGCTGCCCGCCTGCCCGGTGCCGCTGTCGACGAGGTTCGCGAGCGCGGCCCGGAGCTGACTCTCGGAATCGATGAGGAAGTTGGCCGAGACGACGACCCGGTCGCCCGGCTTCACCCCTTCGAGCACCTCGACGGCGTCGATCCCGCGCTCGCCAAGCCGAACGGGGCGCGGCTGGAAGCGACCCTCGTCGAGCGCGAGCAGCACGACCTGCCGCTGGCCGTCGTCGATGACCGCCGTGGCCGGAACGGTCGTTCGCGGCGCGGAACCCCCGGTGTCGAGCTCGACCTGCGCGAACATTCCCGGTTGCAGGAGGCCCTCCCGGTTGTCGAGCTCGAGACGAACGGGCGTGCTGCGCGTCGTCGCGTTCAACGTGGGATAGCGGTAAGCGACCTTGGCTTCGAATCGTCGGCCGGGAAAGGCATCGAGCGTCAGGCGGGCCGGCTGGCCGACGCGCACACGCGCGAGATCGCGTTCGTAGACGTCGGCGATGATCCAGACCCGGGAAAGATCGGCGATGCGGAACAGTGTTTCGCCCGCTTCGAACCGCGCTCCTTGGATCGCCGGCTTTTCCAGCACGATCCCGTTGGCGGGCGAATGAAAGGTCTGGCGCGGCGACGTCTGGTCGGCGACCTGCAGGTTGCGCAGTCGGCCGCGCGTGGCCTCCGCAAGCCGCCGGGCCGATTCGTTCGCGATCGCGTCGTTGCCTTCGCTGTCGCGCGCCAGGCGCTCGGCGATGCGCAGCTCTTCGCCGGCCGATTGCAGTTCCGGGCTGTACGTGGTGAAGAGCGCCTGTCCCTTGCGCACCTTGTCGCCGACGGCGCTCACGTGCAGGCGTTCGATCCACCCTTCGAAGCGCGGTGCCACGACCACCTGCGCGCGCTCGTCCACCTCGACGCGGCCGCTTGCGCGCACCATCGCCTCGAGCGGGCGCTCCTCGACCAGCGCGGTGCGCACGCCGAGCGTCTGGACGCGCGCCGGGCTCACGACGACGACGCCGACGTCGCCGGGATTGTCGTCCGCGTACACCGGGATGTAGTCCATCCCCATCGAGTCTTTTTTCGGCACGGGCGACGTGTCGGGTAACCCCATCGGGTTGCGGTAGTAGAGGATTTGGCGCTCGCTGGCGGGGGTGGCGCCGCCGGACGTCGTCGTGGGATCGGTTGCGGGGCCATTTGAGGGAGCGGCCGTCGAGCGGGCCGATTCCGCGCTGTGCTGCGCGACGCTCGATACGGCAGCGGGAATAAGAACCTTCCCACTGCCCATCCAGTAGCCGGCTCCCAGGGCCAGCGCGAATGCCGTGGCGAACGCCACGGTCCGGGTCGGAGTCATTTCGGTGCTCCCGTGATTCTTTCGATCTCGACCAGCGCCAGCCGCGCTTCCTGCTCCGCCTGCAGTGCCCGTGTGCGGATGTCGATGAGTTGGCGCTCGGCCTCGATCACGCTGTCGAAATCGACCTTGCCGTTTGCCAGTGCCGCGCGAGCCGCATCTCGGGTGGCAATCGCCTGCGGCAGCAGCGTTCGCTCGAGCAGTCGCAGGCTGCCTCGATTCGACGCGAACGCCGACCAGAGTCGACCGAGCTCACCGCTGGCACGAGCCTGGGCGTCGGCGCGTCGCGCCTCGGCAGCGGTGATCATGTATTCCGCCTCGCGCTCCCTGGCGCGGCGGCTCGCCTGCTGCAACGGAACCATCACTTCGAACATCAGCGCCCACGAGCTCTTGCCTTCATAGGGACGGTCGTTCCTCAGCCCGACGCTGAAGTCCGGCAGGCGATCCTGGTACGTACGCTCTCGCTCGGCTCGCGCGACCTCGATCCCCGAAGTGCTCGTCTGAACTTCCGGGTTGCGAGTGCGCGCTGCATCGAAGAGCGCCGCTGCGTCGAGCCGTTCGGGCAGGGGCGGCGGTTCGGACGGTGCGGCGAGAGGCGCTTGCGGCGGGCGCGCAAGCAGCCCGTTCAGTGCCGCGGCCAGCCCCTTGCTGCGCTGTTCGGCCTCGAGCAACGCGACGCGCTGCGCAGTGATTTCGCGTTGCGTGCGCAGCACCGCCTGTTGCGGCACCAGCCCCAGCTCGAATCGCTTCAGGCTGAACTCTTCGAGCCGTTGCAGCAGCGTGAGCCCCTGCCGGCTCAGCGCTAGGTCGCGGCCGGCCACGTAGTAGCGCAGCCAGGCGGCTTCGATTCGCGCAACGAGATCGGTCCACGTTGCATCGCGTGTCGCTGCGGCTTGCCCGGCTCGCGCCTGCGCGGCGCGCGACGCGAGTTCGCGCTTTCCCCATCCGGGCAGCGGCTGCGAGATCTGGTAACGGGTTTCGCCTACTTGCCCGGGAACGAGCGAAGCCGAGCGGTTGCGCATTGCGTTGCCGAAGTCCATCAGCTCGACCCCGACGGTCGGGTCCGGAAGCGCGCCGGCGGGCACAACCCGCTCGAGGGCGGCCGCGGCCTCGGCGCGCTCGGCAGCGAAGGCAGGGTGATTGCGGCGCGCGTATTCGATTAGCTCGTCGACGTTCGCTCCAAGCACCGGTTCGGCCGACGCCGGCGCGTCGGGTGCGTTATCGTTGGCAAATGCGAAAGCGCTGAAGAAGGCGAACACGAGCGCGGCGAGCGTCGGGGCGCCCCGACGGCGCCGGTGCTGCCCAAGTGTCGAAGACGGAAAGCGCATGACGTGTGGGCGCGAAGGCGGTCTCTTGTCGGTGCAATAGGGTCAGCGAACGACTTCGAGACCGATGACGACCAGCTCTCCGCCTACCTGCGCGGGCACGAAGCGGATCTTGTCGCCGACTTTCACGATTTCCAGCATCGCGCGTTCGGCAACGCGGAACGCCATCGTCATCGAGGGCATTCCGAGCCCTTCGAGCGGTCCGTGTGCGATGGTGAGCTTGCCCGTCGTGGTGTCGACTTTCCGCACCGTTCCGTCGGCCTGCCTCGCCGAGTCCGAGCTCGTCGGTGCGGCGTGCCCGGAGTCGTGATGATGCGTTTGCGCCAGTGCCGCGCTGCCAAAAGGAAGACCCAGCAGAACGGCGAGAGCCGTCGATCGAAGGATGCGGTCGTTCATGATTCGTGGTTTCCAGTCCAATGGGATCGGTGTGCGCAGGATGGCGGACGACGGTGGTCAGTGCGCTGACTGGATGATTACGTTCGTGTAATCGGAGAACGGCAATGATCGATCGAAGTGAGCTGACGCCAGCTCAGGTATACGACGAATATCTCGGGCCCACGATCGCTGATCCGTGGACGCAGGTGGTGCTGGGGCATGCAGCGCTGCGCAGCGCGGAGCGTGTGCTGGACGTTGCATCTGGCACTGGCAGCGTCGCCCGGCAGGCGGCCGCTCGGGTAGGGCGCTCGGGGAAGGTCGTGGCCGTGGACATCAACGAGGACATGCTCGCTGTCGGCAGCAAGCTTGCACTGCCCGCGCAGGCGGCGCGCATCGATTGGCGGCAAGGTGATGCTGCGCGGTTGGATATGGCGGACCGGAGTTTCGATGTCGTTTTGTGCCAGCAAGGGTTGCAGTTCTTCCGCGATCGAAGCGCCGCCGCTCGGGAGATGCGCCGAGTGCTGGTCGAGCGGGGTCGCGCGGTGATCAGCGTGTGGCAGTCGCTCGAGCAACATCCGCTGTACGCGGCGCTCTTCGAAGCGACGGCGCGCCAACTCGGTGCGTCCGTTTCGGATCTGGACCTCTCCTTTTCCTTGCCCGACTCGGAGACCTTGCGGGAACTGCTCGTTTCGGCGGGATTCTCGGAGGTCGAGACCGTCCCGCATACGCTTACCGTGCGCCTGCCGGAGCCCGAGCGCTTCGTGCAGCTCACGACAACGGGGGCGGCCACCTCCATCCCCGCGTTTGCACGGCTCGACGAAGGGGCGCGAAAACGATTGGTCGAGGCGATCGGCGACGACCTGCGGGCCGTCACAAGGGGTTTCAGCGAAGACGGGTTTCTCGTCTTCCCCATGCACTCGAACATCGCGGTGGCGCGCGTGAAGTGACGCATTGCGTGCAGCGACGAGCTGAACAGGAGGCGCCAGATGCGGATCGTCCGTTGGCGCACTCGATGTTGGCGCGCCGATCAGCCCGCGCCGCCTGTGGATCCTGCAGCACTTGGGGCGGCCGGAATTCGCGCACTCTCACAATTGCGTAGTTGCTCCTCGTATCGCTGTTTGCGCCGTTCGTTCAGATAGGGCGTCGTATGCGCGCGGGGGCCGTGATCCAGCGGCAGTACGAGCCTGTCCGGGGGGCAACCGGCTGCATCTTTCGAGTCGGAGCCCGAGCGTTGAGCTTCTGCCTGGCGTGCGCTGCGCGCCTTCTCGATGAGCCAGAAATCGGGCCCCGCGAAGACGGGAAGTGAGAGGCTCGCTACGAGCGCTGCGGTAACGGTTTTCACGAATGACACGATTCGACTTCCTCCGGATTGACCGCTCACGCGCACACCACGTGCAGCGCCATGCGGTTGCAGCGATCGTGCCTTTCCGCCGATGACGCGACGGCGACCGGAGGATGAGGATCGTGTAATGCGCGCGGGGTCTCTTGAAGATGACCGGAATGTAATCGCTGCGTAAGGATGGGGTTCTATTCAGTCGCTAGCATCGAGGATTGAGCACGAAAAGGAGTGACTTCATGGTCGATGGCCGGGAATCGGAGCAGCCAAAGCCCTCGCGAGGCGCGACTGACGACGGCGCTCGACCGGCGACGCGCGGCGCGCACGATCACAGTGAACATGCGCATCACGGCGGGCATGCGCACCATCACAGCGAGCACGCGCACCACATCGAGCATGGACACGACCACTCAGCGCACGCGCAGCACGCAGCCCACGGCAACCGGCACCGGTCGATGGCACACGTAGCGGACACCGAACACACCGAGGCGGGCACCTTCGCACCAGCGCCAACCGCGGGCGAGACGATCTACACCTGTCCTATGCATCCGGAGATCCGCCGCAATGCGCCGGGCAACTGCCCGATCTGCGGAATGGCGCTCGAGCCGCTCCTTCCCGGACTCGAGGACGAGGAGAACCCCGAGCTCGTCGACTTCACGCGGCGATTCTGGTGGACGCTGCCGCTGACCGTGATTGTCACAGCGCTGGCGATGTTCGGTCATCGATTCGCGCTGATGTCGCCGGCGACGCAGTCGTGGGTCGAGCTCGTGCTGTCGATTCCGATCGTGCTATGGGCGGGATGGCCGTTCTTCGTGCGCTGCTGGCAGTCGATTCGCAACGCCAGTCCGAACATGTGGACGCTGATCGGCCTCGGCGTCGGGGCGGCGTTCCTCTACAGCGTTGTGGCGACGATCGCGCCGCAGTGGTTTCCCGAATCGTTTATCGCGCACGGTCGGGTAGGGGTGTACTTCGAGGCGGCTGCGGTGATCGTGTCGCTCACGCTGCTCGGCCAGATGCTCGAGTTGAAGGCGCGCGGCCAGACCTCCGCGGCGCTGAAGTCCTTGCTTGGTCTTGCGCCAAAAACGGCGCGACGCCTGAACGACGACGGCACCGAAGGCGACATCCCGCTCAACCATGTACACGTCGGCGACCGGCTGCGCATCCGCCCGGGCGAGAAGGTGCCAGTAGACGGTGTCGTCATCGAGGGCGAAAGCTCGATCGACGAATCGATGCTCACCGGTGAGCCGATTCCGGTGCGCAAGCGAGCCGGTGACAAGGTCGTGGGAGCGACGATCAACACGAGCGGTGCGCTCGTGATGCAGGCCGAGCGCATCGGCGCCGAAACGATGCTCTCGCAGATTGTGGCGATGGTCGCGCAGGCGCAGCGCTCGCGCGCACCGATGCAGCGCCTGGCCGACCTGGTCGCGGGCTGGTTCGTGCTGGCCGTTCTGGCCGTCGCAGCGCTGACCTTCATCGTCTGGGGGTTCTTCGGTCCGCAGCCGAGCTGGGTGTATGCCACGCTCAATGCGCTCGCGGTGCTGATCATCGCTTGCCCCTGCGCGCTGGGTCTCGCGACGCCGATGTCGATCATGGTCGCCACCGGCAAGGCGGCGACGCAGGGGATCCTCTTTCGAGACGCAGCGGCGATCGAGTCTTTCCGCACGATCGACACGATCGTCGTCGACAAGACCGGCACCCTCACCGAAGGCAAGCCCGCGTTCGATCGTGTCGTCGCCGCAGCGGGATGGGACGAGGCGGAAGTGCTGCGGATTGCCGCGAGCCTCGATCAGGGATCCGAGCATCCGCTGGCGCATGC
>JAAYXG010000672.1 GCA_012516015.1 Lysobacteraceae bacterium
TCGTCTTCCTAGGCTACGAGCTTGCGGGAGAGATCGAGCCGCGGCTGCGCCTGCCGCGGCCGAATGCCGGTCCGATCGCGCAGGCAGTGCGAGTTCCTGCCGCGATCATCGTCGATCACGAAAATGACGAGGCTTGGATTCTCGTCGAGCCGCATGCTTCCGATTTGGCAGCGCGCATTCAGGCCGATCTTGCTTCGCTACAAGGCAAGTCGCGCGCTTTCGAAGGCGATCTCATCGAAGACGCCATTGCGGAAGACGAGCCGGCCGACTTCGTGTCGGCCGTGGAACGTGCGCTCGAATACATTGCGGCGGGCGACATCTACCAGGCCAATCTTTCGCGCGCGTGGCGCGCACGCGTGCAAGAGGGCGTCGAGGCCCATGACCTATATCGACGCTTGCGCGAGACGAATCCGGCGCCGTTCGCGGCACTCGCGCGGTTCGATGACTTGGCAATCGTCAGCTCTTCTCCCGAGCGCCTGGTGCGCGTGCATGGAGGCGTCGTTTCCACGCGCCCGATTGCCGGTACGCGTCCGCGCGGACAGAGCTCGCTCGACGACCGATCTTTGGCTCGCGAGCTGCGAGCGCATCCGAAGGAGCGCGCGGAGCACGTCATGCTCCTCGACCTGGAACGCAACGATCTCGGTCGAGTCTGCGTTGCGGGCAGCGTGGAAGTAGACGAGTACATGGGGCTCGAAAGCTACGCGCACGTGCACCATATCGTGTCGAACGTGCGCGGACGAATTCGGCCCGACGTGACGCCGGGCGGCGTGCTGCGCGCCGTTTTTCCGGGCGGCACGATCACCGGATGCCCTAAAATCCGCTGCATGGAGCTCATCGCCGAGCTCGAAGGCGAGGCTCGGGGTGCCTACACTGGCTCGATCGGTTATCTCAATCGAGATGGCACGATGGACATGAACATCCTCATCCGTTCGGTGGAGCTGCACGATCGAGCGCTGACGATTCGCGCGGGTGCCGGTATCGTTGCAGACTCCGTTGCACCGCGCGAGCTCGAGGAGACGCGCGCCAAGGCGCGCGGCGTGTTGCGCGCACTGTCGCCGAGGGTGTGTGTGTCATGACGCTGTCCGTGTTGGTCAACGGCAAACGGCCGCAGGATCTCGGGCACGCACTGCCGTTGAACGATCGCGGCTTTCAATATGGCGACGGCTTGTTCGAAACCGCACGCCTCGAACATGGCGTCGTACGCTTTTTGGACGCGCATCTGGAGCGGCTGCGTACGGGCTGCGTGCGCTTGGGGATCGTGCCGCCGGATGAAGCGACGCTGCGCGCCGAGATCGCCTCTGTGACCGAAAATCTGCGCAGCGCGGTCGTCAAGGTCATCGTATCGCGCGGCGTCGGGGCACGCGGCTATCGTCCGTCCGGCGATTTCGTTGCCACGCGTGTCGTCGCGTCCTATGTCGCGCCGGAGATCGAACCCGATCGTGCGCTGCAAGTTCGCTGGTGCGAAACGCGTCTCGGGCGTAACGAGCGTCTCGCCGGTATCAAGCACCTCAATCGATTGGAACAGGTGCTCGCGCAAGCGGAGTGGAGCGATCGATCGATCGACGAGGGACTCATGCTCGATACCGAGGGCGAGCTCGTTTGTGCGACCTCGGCGAATGTCTTCATCGTTCGCGAAGGGACTTTGCTCACGCCGGATCTGCGCTACTGCGGAGTGCGCGGCGTGATGCGCGCCCAGGTGCTGCTTGCCGCCAAGAAGCTCGGCATCGCAAGCCGCGAAGAGCCGCTGTGGCCGCACGACGTCGATGTCGCCGATGAAGTGTTCCTGACGAACGCGGTGCGCGGCATTCGTGCCGTCGGTGCGATCGGCGAGAAAGCATGGACGCGCCGCGCCGTCGCCGATGCGCTCAAGGCCGAGCTGAGGGCATGATGCGCGGATTGGTCATTCGTCTACAGAAGCAGCTATTCGGTCGTGCGGTCCTGCGCATCTTGCTTGCGGTTGCGGCGCTTGGCGTGGCAGGTGCGCTCGCGGGCGCTTGGTGGCTCGACCGATGGTTGGATGCGCCGATCCCCACGCTCGGCGAGACGCGTGTCTTCGAAATCGCGCGCGGCTCGAGTTTGACTGCGGTCGGTGCCTCGCTGCATCGAGCTGGTTTGATCGAACATCCTCGCGTTTGGATTGCCTGGGCGCGAGCAACGAATCGCTCGCAGGGTTTGAAGGCCGGCGAGTATGCGCTCGAACCGGGCCTCACGCCGCGCGGCCTGCTCGATCTATTGATCTCGGGACGCGTCCTTCTTCATAGCATCACATTCATCGAAGGCTCCACGTTTGCCGACATACGCAACGCCCTTGCGACGAACGATGCGGTGGCGTCGAGCATAGAAGAGCAAACCGACGAAGAGCTGATGACGGCGATCGGCGCGCCAGGGTTGCACCCCGAAGGGCAGTTCTTCCCGGACACCTATCATTTTCCGCGTGGGACCAGCGACAAGGAGATCCTTGCCATCGCACATCGCCGGATGCAGACGGAGTTGCAGAAGGCATGGGACGCGCGTCTTCCGGACTTGCCGCTCGCGAGCCCTTACGAGGCATTGATTTTGGCTTCGATCGTGGAGAAAGAAACGGCGCTCGACGCGGAGCGTCCGGCGGTCGCCGGTGTCTTCATCGAGCGGCTGCGTCGAGGGATGCGTCTGCAAACCGATCCCACCGTCATTTACGGGATGATGGATCGATACGATGGCAACATTCGTCGCGCAGATTTGCGCCGCGATACGCCGTACAACACATACACGCGCGCAGGTTTGCCCCCGACGCCGATTGCCATGCCGAGTCTCGACTCGTTGCGGGCCGCGACGCGACCCGAGGTCACCGGTGCGCTATTCTTCGTCGCGACGGGCGAGCCCGACGGCAGTCATTACTTTTCGAAAACACTCGCGGAGCATGAAGCCGCGGTCCAACGCTATTTGCGAAAGCTCCGTGAGCGGCAATGACACGCGGTAAGTTCATCACGATCGAGGGCGGCGAGGGCGTGGGGAAGTCCACGCA
>JAAYXG010000673.1 GCA_012516015.1 Lysobacteraceae bacterium
AGACCGCAGCCGGTGCCCGTCGATCTCGGCGTCGTCGAGCGCGGTCTCATTCAGGTCACTGTCAGTGACGAGGGCGAGACGCGCGTGCGCGATGTCTTCGTCATCTCCGCCTCGGTCACGGGACTGATGCGTAGAGTCGAGCTCGAGGCGGGGGATCGTGTCGTCGCGAACGAAACCATCATTGCGCGACTCGAGCCTTCCGTACCGATGTTCTTGGACGACCGCGCCGCGGCCGAAGCGAGCGCCGCCGTCGATGCCGCGGATGCGGCGCGAAGCTTCGCGGTCGCACAGCTTCGCAGAGCGGAGGCGGAGCGCGACTTCGCGGACTCGGAGCTCAAACGACTGCAGGCGCTGGCAAGTCACCAGAGCATCTCGCGCAACGATCTCGATGCCGCCGAGCGGCGCGCGCGGACCGCGCATGCGGCCGTCGCGGAAGCGCGAGCGGCGCTCAAGATGCGCGAATCGGAGCTCGAGCAGGCGCGTGCACGGCTTCTCAATCCCGCCCAAGCGAAGCGCGCCGCGAGAGATTGCGAGTGCGTGCTCGTGCGCTCGCCGATCTCCGGTTCCGTGCTCCGCGTGCTGCAGGAGAGCGAGGCGATCGTGAACGCCGGCACGCCCATCTTGGAGATCGGCGACCCGAGCAATCTAGAAATCAAAGTCGAGCTCTTGTCCGAGGATGCCGTGCGCGTGAAGCCGGGCCAGCGAGTCTTGATCGACGGGTGGGGCGGAGATCGTTCTTTGGAGGGCGTGGTGGAGCGAGTGGAACCGTTTGGCTTCACGAAGGTGTCCGCGCTCGGCATCGAGGAACAACGCGTCAACGCGATCATCGATATCACGAGCCCGCATGAGCAATGGCAGTCGCTCGGTCACGGATATCGCGTCGAGCCGCGAATCGTCGTGTGGGAGTCCGAAGACGAGCTGCGCGTGCCGCTCTCGGCGTTGTTCAGAGAGGGCAATCGATGGGCCGTCTTCGTGGACGACGACGGCAGAGCCGAGCTGCGTTTCGTCGAGATCGGCCGCGAGGACGGACGATATGCTCAGATTCTGGACGGGCTCGCGGAGGGAGAGCGTATCGTGCTGCATCCGAATGACAGGATCGCCGATGGCACGCGCATCGAGGCGAGGGAGGGTTGACAGTTGACGGCCAGAGAAAGAGGGCGGTGACAATCATCTAAAGCGTCGCGTCGACGTTAGACGAATAGAAAGGTCGCACAGGCGCGCGAGCGCCTCTGCTTCTCGCCGTCAACGGTCAACTGTCAACCGTCAACCGGCCTAAAGAATCGGCTTGCCGCCCGTTACCGCGACGGTTGCGCCGGAGACGTAACTCGACTCCGCGCTCGCGAGCATCACGTACACCGGTGCGAGCTCGCATGGTTGTGCCGGCCGTTTCATCGGGACCTGCTCGCCGAAGTGCTGCACCTTTTCCGACGGGAGCGAGGCTGGAATCAAAGGAGTCCATACGGGACCCGGCGCAACGGTGTTCGCGCGGATGCCTTTTTCCGCGAGCATCTGCGCGAGACCGGCCGTGAAATTCTGAATGGCGCCCTTGGTCGTCGCGTAGGCGAGCAGTTGCGGATTCGGCGTGTCGGAATTGATCGAGGCCGTATTGATGATGCTGCTGCCTTCGGGCATGTGCGGCACGGCGGCTTTCGTCAGATAGAACATCGCGGAGATGTTCGTCGCGAACGTCTTGTCCCATTCATCGTCGGAGATGTCCTCGATCGAATCGAATGCGAGCTGATGCGCGGCATTGTTCACGAGGATGTCGATGCGCGAGAACGTCTCGGCCGCCTTTCTCACGATCTCCCGGCAATGTGCGGGATCCGAGATATCGCCAGGTACCAGGATGCATTGGCGCCCGGCCGCTTCGACGAGACGCTTCGTCTCTTGCGCATCTTCGTGCTCGTCCAAATAGCTGACGAGCACGTCGGCGCCTTCGCGCGCGAACGCGAGCGCGACGGCTCGACCGATGCCGGAGTCCGCCCCGGTGATGATCGCCTTCTTGTCGAGCAAGCGGCCCGAACCTTCGTAGGTTTCCTCGCCGTAGTCCGGCGTCGGCTCCATTCGCGCGCTCGAGCCAGGAAGGGATTGCGGCTGATGAGGAAAGGGCGGCTTGGGATACTGCTGTTCGTGGAGCATGACGAGAACCTGATTGGGGGCTCCTAATCGAAGGAGTCCGAGGCCCCAGAAGTTCCACGTCGGAAGGGACGGGTGACGGGGAGGGTGACGCCTTACCCGTTAGCCGCTACTCGTCACGCTTCTCCGTCAAGGCTCTATAACACTCGATGAATTTTTCCGCCGCGCGATGCAGGTTCGCCTGCCAGTCGTCGCCCGCCGCGTGATCCGCGCCGTCGGTCACGTACTTCACGCAGGCGAACGTTGCGCCCTCGAGCGTGCAGACCTTCGCCAAGGCGTACGCCTCCATGTCGACGACTTCGCAGCCCACGGCCGGCTCGCCCGTGACGAACGCATCGCCGCTGCCGCACACCGCATGTCGTAAATCGGGAAAGACGACCGGGAACTCGAGCCGCGCGGGCAACTCATCGAAAGGCGTCGTACCGCGAGCGAAGCCCAAACCCGAGACGTCCATGTCGTGCTGAACGAAGGTGTTGCACGCAACGAGGGTGTGCGTCGGCAGGCAACGGCTCCCTGTCGTGCCGAAGTTGAGCACGAGCGGCAGCGATTGCTTCGCATGGCGATACTCGGACAGCTTGCGCGTCAGCGTCCATGCGGCGTTGATCTTTCCCACGCCCGTGTAGAGCACGGGGATGCAAGCGCGCTCGAACACGTCTTGGCTCTCGATCGTTAGAGCGATGACGACGAGCGGGTCGGGAAGCGTCATGGGACGAATGCAAACGAAATCCAGTCTGGGAGGCACTCATGCTACCAGGCAACGCTTGTGCGAGCTTGATGCGTTGCGCCACGCGTTGCCTACGGTTCAGCTTGGGAGGAACAGAATGCGAACGCTTTTCTCACGTTGCTTCTGAAGGGAGACGGAACATGCGTACGCAAGCATTAGGCTCGATCGCGTTGCTGGCTCTACTGGCTGGGTGTGCGAGTCACACGGGCACGATGTATTCGCGCGCCGATGCGGGCCGCCCGTGGATCATCCAGGAAGCGACCGTCGTCGAAGTGAGGGAAGCCACGATCGAGGGGCGCGAGTCGGCGCTCGGCACGGTCGGCGGCGGGCTCATCGGCTACTCCTTGGGGCATGCCGTGGGCGGCGGCAGCGGATCGAATATCGCAGGTGCGGTTGCCGGTGTCGCAGGCGCGGTCGTCGGCCAGAAGGTCGAACGAACCGCGACGCAGAAGAAGGCGTACGAAATCCTCGTCGATATCGAAGGCGGCGTCGAGCAGCTCGCGATCGTGCAGCCCGCGGATCAAACGTTCGTTGCCGGGGAGAAAGTCCGCGTCTACACGCGGTCGGACGGCTCGGCGCGA
>JAAYXG010000674.1 GCA_012516015.1 Lysobacteraceae bacterium
CAGAAGAAGGCGATCCAACCGGCCGCGAGCGCAACGGTCAAGTAGCGCCAATCCACGAGCGCGCTCGGCGGCGTGGCGCCGATCAATACATCGCGTGTGATGCCTCCGAACGTGGCTGCGGCGACGGACAAGACGAGCACGCCGAAGATATCCAGCCGCCGTCGTATTCCCGCCATCGCGCCGCTGAGCGCAAACGCGAACGTCCCGCACAAATCCAGAATGAGGACGAGCGTCTTCTGAACTTCCAATGCTGCGTCAAGATAGTCCATCGTTACGCCGTCGCGAAAAGTGCTCTCACATCACGAATTGCTTCGGCATATACAACAAGACGGGTGCCGCCGACAAACCAGACGAAACACGGCGAGATCACGTCTATCACGCCACTAGGGTTGTCTCGGAGACGCACTGACTACGAACCCTGCCTCGGAGAAAATGCGCTTTGCCGTATCCGAGCGAAGATAGGCGACGTACTGGGCTGCTTCCGGCTGGGCCACCTTCGTCACCGCAACTGGATACGTGATCGGAGGATGAGAGTCCTCTGGAAAGAGCGCTATCACCTTCACGCGAGGCTCTACCCTCGCATCCGTCGAATACACGATACCCAGTGGAGCCTCACCGCGCGCCACGTACATGAGCGCAACCCGCACGTTCTCGGCACGTGCGAGCCTTGACTCGACGTCCGACCAGACACCGAGCGACGTCAATGCCGCTTTGGCATACGCGCCTGCGGGCACTGAGTCGGGATCGCCAAGCGCTAACCGTCCGGATCGACCGAGCGCCTGCACGAGCGGCACGTCCTGTACGAGCTCGATGGAAGCGTTGCTGTCGCTCGGTGCAATGAGAACAAGCCGATTGCCGAGCAGCTCGACTCGTGTTGAGGGATCGATGAGCTCGCGCTCCTGCAAGTAGTTCATCCAATCCTGGTCCGCGGAGAAGAATACGTCGGCGCGTGCCCCCATTTCGATCTGCCTCGCGAGTGCGGAGCTCGCAGCGAAGGCGACCCTGACGCGTATCCCGGTGGCGCGAGTGAATTCATCGGTGATCTTCTGCAGCGAATCCGTCAGCGACGCGGCGGCAAACACGGTGAGCGTGACCTGCGATCGCTCCGCCGCGTTCGCGAATGCGGCTGCGAACGCCACTACGATGGCGAATAGAATCTGCTTAGGTTTCATCTCGATGCCTGGCTCGATGTACTCGAGCGCAGCAAGCGCGTTGATCAGGCTCGCCGTACCCGTGTATCTCGCAATTGCGCAAGCGTAGCTCAGGCGCGTAGAGGTGTCGCACCAATTTGCTTTACTTCCCGTTTGTCGGAATGCGAATCCGTGGATCGTCCTCTGACCACATCACAGAGTACCGCATCGATGACACCTATCATTACCGCCTTCGAACGCTCGCCGGATCGCGGGCGAGGTCTCGCGCGCGACATGCGCGTTCGCTGGGCGCTCGAAGAAGTGGACCAGCCTTATGACGTTCGCCTCGTCTCATTCCGCGAGATGAAGAAACCTGCGCACCGCAAGCTGCATCCCTTCGGCCAGATTCCGACTTACGAGGAAGGCGATCTTGCGCTGTTCGAATCGGGCGCGATCGTTCTGCACATCGCGGAACGCCATTCGGGACTGCTGCCGGAAGATGCCAATGCGAGAGCACGTGCGATCGCATGGATGTTCGCCGCGCTGAACACGGTCGAGCCGCCGATCGTCGAGCTCTCGATGGCGAAGATCTTGGAGCGCGAAAAGAGCTGGTACGAGGAACGTCTACCGATGCTCGAGGACCGCGTCCATGTCCGGCTCGGCGAGCTTTCCGATCGCCTCGACGATGCCGAGTGGCTGGACGGTGCGTTCAGCGCCGCTGACCTCATGATGGTCACGGTGCTGCGCAGGCTGGACGGATCCGGCTTATTGGAGAAGTATCCGACCCTCTGCGCCTACGTCGCCCGCGGCAAAGCGCGGCCCGCATACCAGCGCGCGTTCGCGGATCAGTTGGCCGTATTCACCGCGGCGAAATCGCCGGATTAGATCCATCATTGGAATGCAGGTTCACCGTCGGCAGCCGCGCCTATAACAACCACGTGCTGAGCTTGGTGCTCAGCTAAGGCACAGTCCGTTCTCGGAAGGAGATACCCGCCGCTCTACGCGTCCACGTGCTGTCGAAAGCGCTCGAGAAGTCCGGCCCAGCCAGCAGGTGAGTCGAAGCGTCCGCGGATATCCGCTTCCGCATCGCCGTAACGCTCGAGCATGCGGTGCTCCAGCTCGACGAGGGTACCGGTGCCTTCGGGCGTGAAGCGGACCTCCACTTCCGTCAGGAACTCTGCGCCGAATTGCCATTGCGCGGAAATCTGCCAGGCCAGCACGAGTCTACGCGGCGGGTCCCACGTCAGCACTGTTCCCCATCGGCACTCCGAACCGTCTTCGCCGCGTTCGTACCAGCGCCCTCCGTTCCGCGGTTCGATAATCACGTCCTTGAGGGGCGATCGCGTCGGACTGATCGAAAACGCAGGGTTCCACCATTTGCCTATTTTGGCAGTGAATGCTGCGAACGCGTCCTGTTGCGACGCTTGCACTAGCACTGATCGTCGTATGGGTTGTGCCGAGCTCGTTGTCATCGACGTTTCCTTCTCTGCTTGGAGCGCGCGGTCGCTTCCGCCTCGACTTTGAAGGCGGACAATCCGTCCTCCCAAAATTGATCGAGCCAGCGCTGCACCGCTGCGAGACCTTTCGGATCGATGCTGTACGCATTGCGATTCCCTTCGCGGGCCTCTTGGACGAGCCCAGCCTCTTTCAAGACTTTGAGGTGCTGAGAAACCGCCGCGCGCGAGATAGGCAGCTGCTCCGCGATCCGGCCGACATGCAGCGGACCGCTCTTGAGCAGCTCGAAGATCCTCTTACGGCTGGGGTCGGCCAGTGTTGCGATTGGATCTACGTTAGCCATGCCTTACGGTAAGTCACGGCTTACCTAGATGTCAAGGCGCGCTCTCGATCGATACGGATCACCTCCGATCTGCTCACGCGTTCAGCACAGGACCCTCTCCCCTTGCGAGAGAGGGTTGGGGTGAGGGGACTCGCTCGAATGCGCGCCCGCGCCCTCGTCACTCCGCGAA
>JAAYXG010000675.1 GCA_012516015.1 Lysobacteraceae bacterium
AGCAAAGCTTTCGAAGGGATGCAGCCGACGTTGAGACAGACGCCGCCGAGTTGCGGCCAGCGTTCGATCAGCGCCGTCTTCATTCCGAGGTCGGCGGCGCGGAATGCGGCCGTGTAACCGCCCGGTCCGGAGCCGAGCACGACGACATCGAAGTCGTACGACGATGTGACTGACGGACGGCGGACGGCGGACGGTGACGAGTCCGGAACCGCAGGCGGCACAGAAGATTCCGTCGAAGCCGCGGGCGCGCGTTCGACCGCCGCTTGTTCCTCCCGTCCGCTGTCCGCTGTCCGCTGTCCGCTGGCGCTCTCACCGGCGCTCGCATCGAGCGTCAGCACGAGGGAGCCCTTGGACACGCGATCGCCCTTCTTCACCGCGACCATCTTGACGACGCCCGCCGCAGAGGCCGGAACATCCATCGTCGCCTTCTCCGTCTCGAGCGTGATGAGCGGCGTCTCGAGCTCGATGCGATCGCCCGGCTTTACGAGCACGTCGATCACTTCGACGTCTTTGAAGTCGCCAATGTCGGGAACGAGGATGTCTGTAGTCATACTTTGCTCGGGAGCGGTTTGCCGTTAGCGATTAGCGGCAAAAACCGCTCGACAGTGAGTCTTGATGTTTCAATGCGCACCCCAGGTAGCGCAGATGGCGTTGCGTCGCTCCGAACTAACCGCTAACCGCCATCCGCTAACCGCTTCACTCCTCACGGCACGGCTTCCAGCAACCCCTTCACGTCGGCGAGCTGCTCAGCGAGGTAGGTCGTAAAGCGCACGCCGGCGGCGCCATCGATCACGCGGTGATCGTAGGCAAACGTGAACGGCAGAATGAGGCGCGGAACGAACTGACCGTCCTTCCACACCGGGCGCATGCTCGAGCGCGCGACGCCCAAAATCGCCACTTCCGGCGCATTGATGATCGGCGTGAACGACGTGCCGCCGATGCCGCCGAGGCTCGAAATCGTAAAGCTCGCGCCTTGCATTTCCGCCGCAGACAACTTGCCGGCGCGCGCCTTCTCCGAGAGCGTCGCGAGCTCGCGCGCAAGCTCGTACACGTCCTTCCGATCCGCATCGCGGATGACCGGTACGACGAGACCGTTCGGCGTGTCGGCGGCAAATCCCAGATGCATGTACTTCTTCATCACGAGATTCTGGCCGGACGGGTCGAGCGAGCTGTTCACGACAGGGAACGCCTGCAGCGCTTTGACGCACGCTCTCATGACGAACGCGAGCGGTGTGAGCTTGATGCCCTTCTCGGCCGCCGGACCCTTCAACTGGTTGCGCGACTCCTCCAGCTCCGTGATGTCGGCCTCGTCCATCTGCCACACGTGCGGAATGTTGAGCCAGCTCGCCTGCAGGCGCGGCCCCGATATTTTCTGGATGCGTCCGAGCGGCTTGACTTCGATCTCGCCGAACTTCGCGAAATCGACTTCCGGAATCTTCGGTAGCGCCGCCCCGCCCGCGGCCGCGCCGCCGGACGTGAGCATTTGCTTGACCCATGCTTTGACGTCATCCGCCGTGATGCGTCCCTTGAGGCCGCTGCCTTTGATCCGGTTCAGGTCCGCACCAAGCTCGCGCGCGAACTTGCGCACTGACGGACTCGCGTGAGCGCCGCTGAACGACACGCTCACATCCACCGCGGCTGCGGGGCGACTGGCGGCCGCTGGCTGCTGACTCGCTGCGGGCGCGGTCGCCGCTGCGGCTGTTTCCCCACCTGCAGGAGCAGCAGGAGTTTTGGCTGCGGTCGGCTCGGTCGCCTTCTTTTCACCGTCCGCGGCCCGCTCTCCGCCGGTCACTTCCAGCGTCAGGATCTCGCTTCCTTGCGACACGCGATCGCCCTTCTTCACCGCGACGGATTTCACGACGCCCGCATTCGTCGACGGCACGTCCATCGTCGCCTTCTCGGTTTCGAGCGTGAGGAGCGGCGCTTCGACTTCGATCTTGTCGCCGGCCTTGACGAGCACCTCGATGACCTCGACGTCCTTGAAGTCGCCAATGTCGGGTACGGTGATCGTTTCGGTGCGCTTAGCACTATTGGGCTCTGGGCTCTGGGCGCTGGGCGACTGGCCAGATTGGGCAGAAGGAGGGGGAGATGCAGCTTCGGGCGCCGGCGCCTTCGTATCTCCCTTCGTCTTCTGCTCTTCGCCGCTCGCCTCGAGCGTCAGGATCAGACTGCCCTCCGAAACGCGGTCGCCCTTCTTCACGGCAACCGACTTCACGATGCCCGCGCTCGGCGACGGCACGTCCATGGTCGCCTTCTCGGTTTCGAGCGTGAGAAGCGGCGTTTCGACATCGACCTTGTCACCGGGCTTGACGAGCACGTCGATGACTTCGACGTCCTTGAAGTCGCCAATGTCGGGTACTTTGATTTCGGTAGCCATGTTCTAGGAGAGCGTTAGCGGTTGGCGATGAGCGGTTAGTTCCGGGTCGGCGCGCATATCATCCAGGCCGATCGCTGCGCTTCGCGTTCTCGGCGAAGACACCACAGCGCTGTCCTGTCTAACCGCTAACCGCCAACGCGTAACCGCTTCGGTCTTCATTGCGTAACGGGGTTCGGCGTGTTGGGATCGATGTTGAACTTCTTCATCGCCCCCTTCACCGTCGCGACGTCGAGCTTGCCTTCATCCGCAAGCGCCTTCAGTGCGGCCACGACGATGTGGTAGCGATCCACTTCGAAGTGCTTGCGCAGCTGCGCGCGCGAATCGCTGCGACCGTATCCGTCCGTGCCGAGCACGACGTATCGACCGGGCACCCATTGGCGAATCTGGTCGGGAACGATCTTCATGTAATCCGTCGCGGCGATGAACGGCCCCTGTCGATCGCCGAAGCACTCACGCACGTACGGCACCTTTGCAGGCTTGCCGGGTTGCAGGAGGTTCGTCCGCTCGACGTCGAGCGCTTCGCGACGCAGCTCGGAGAAGCTCGGCACGCTGAAGATGTCGGACGGCACGCCGTAGTCCTTCTCGAGAATCTCGGCCGCGAAGATCACCTCGCGCAGAATCGTGCCGGAACCGAGCAGGTTGACGCGCACTTTGCCGCGCCCGCCGCTCTTGAACAAATACATCCCCTTGAGAATGCCTTTCTCCGCGCCCTTCGGCATCGCCGGGTGCGCGTAGTTCTCGTTCATGCAGGTGATGTAGTAGAAGATGTTCTCCTGGTCGACGAACATGCGCCGCATGCCGTCGTGGATGATCACCGCCAGCTCGTACGCGAACGTGGGATCGTATGCGTGACAGTTCGGGACGACGGTGAACAGCAACTGACTGTGCCCGTCCTGGTGCTGCAGCCCCTCGCCCGCGAGCGTCGTGCGTCCCGCCGTGCCGCCGATCAGAAAACCTCGTGCCTGACTGTCTCCGGCGGCCCAGATGAAATCGCCGACGCGCTGGAAGCCGAACATCGAGTAGTAGAGATAGAACGGGATCATGCTCACGCCATAGTTGGCGTACGCGGTCGCAGCCGCGATCCACGAGCACATCGCCCCGGCCTCGTTGATGCCTTCTTGAAGGATCTGGCCCTTCTTGTCTTCCTTGTAGAACATGAGCTGATCGGCGTCCTGCGGCGTATAGAGCTGGCCTGCCGTCGAGAAGATGCCGACTTGGCGGAACATGCCCTCCATGCCGAACGTGCGCGCTTCGTCCGGCACGATCGGCACCACGTGCTTGCCGATGGCCTTGTCCTTGATGAGCGTTTGCAGCATGCGCACGAGCGCCATCGTCGTCGAGAACTCGCGCTCGCCCGAGCTTTGCAGCAACGTATCGAACACCTCGATCGGCGGAATCTCGAGCTTCGGCGCGCTTGTCCTGCGTTGCGGCAGGTAGCCGCCGAGCGCTTCGCGGCGCTCGCGTAGATATTTCATCTCCGGGCTGTCTTCGGGCGGCCGCTTGAACGGCGTCTTCGCGATTTCCTCGTCGGAGATCTCGATGAAGATGCGGTCGCGAAATTCCTTGAGCGCGTCGTCGTCGAGCTTCTTCTGTTGGTGCGTGATGTTCTGGCTCTCGCCCCACCGCCCCATGAGGAAGCCTTTGACGGTCTTGGCAAGGACGACCGTCGGCTGGCCCTTGTGGTTCACGGCCGCGTGATAGGCATTCCAGACCTTCTTCGAGTCGTGGCCGCCGCGATTGAGGCGCCAGATGTCCTGGTCCGACATCGTCGCGACCATCTCTTTGAGCTCGGGATGTTTGCCGAAGAAGTGCTCGCGCGTGTACGCACCGCCCTTCGCCTTGAAGTTCTGGTACTCCCCATCGACGCATTCTTCCATCACGCGACGCAGGATGCCCTTGGTGTCGCGCGCGAACAGCGGATCCCAACGCGAGCCCCACAGGACCTTGATGACGTTCCATCCTGCGCCGAGGAAAGCGGCTTCGAGCTCTTGAATGATCTTGCCGTTGCCGCGCACGGGACCGTCCAAGCGCTGCAAGTTGCAGTTG
>JAAYXG010000676.1 GCA_012516015.1 Lysobacteraceae bacterium
CTTTACCTTCCGCCTTGAGTTGGGCAACACGACCCGTCAAAGCGACGGTGGGAGAGGGCTTGACGCGTTGGACGCGCTTTGAAACTGGTAAACTCACGGCGACACCGAAGAGGGGCGATGAAGGTAATTCCCGACGCGCGCATTCTAGAGAGAATCGTGCTCAGGCTCTACTCATTCGGGTCCTTTCGCGCTGTTGACCGTGTGCCGCGGCTGTCGCTGGGCGTGTCCGCACCTTTTATTGCGCGGGAACCCACGTCGCGTCGCGCCTTCTCCATCGCTACGACCGTCTTGCTCGTATGTCCGACGCTCCTCGATTCCACCTCACCGGCGACTACAAGCCTTCCGGCGATCAGCCGGAGGCGATCGAGCGCCTCGTGGAAGGCATCGAATCGGGACTGACCCACCAAACGCTGCTGGGCGTCACGGGCTCGGGTAAGACGTTCACGATCGCGAACGTCGTGCAGAGGATCCAACGCCCGACGTTGGTGCTCGCACATAACAAGACGCTCGCAGCTCAGCTTTATGGCGAGTTCAAGGAGTTCTTCCCCCGCAATGCGGTGGAGTACTTCGTCTCGTACTACGACTACTACCAGCCCGAGGCGTACGTACCGTCCTCGGACACGTATATCGAGAAGGATGCTTCGATCAACGAGCACATCGAGCAGATGCGCTTGTCGGCGACGAAGGCGCTGCTGGAGCGCCCGGATGCGCTCATCGTCGCGACGGTTTCGGCGATCTACGGTCTTGGCGATCCGCAAGCGTATCTATCGATGGTCCTGCACCTCTCGCGAGGCGATCGCATCGATCAGCGTCAGCTGCTGCGGCGTCTGGCGGACATGCAGTACACGCGCAATGACATGGAGCTCACGCAGGGCACATACCGCGTGCGCGGGGATGTGATCGACATCTTTCCGGCGGAATCCGAGCGCGAAGCGCTGCGGGTCGAGCTGTTCGACGACGAGGTCGATTCGCTCGTTCTCTTCGATCCGCTGACCGGCGAAATTCGACGCAAGGTCCCGCGCTTCACGGTCTTTCCGTCTTCGCACTACGTGACACCGCGCGATCGCCTCGTCAGCGCCGTCGACGAGATCCGGGATGAGTTGCACGCGCGGCTCATCGAGCTCAGGAACGCCGGTAAGTTGGTGGAGGCGCAGCGCCTCGAGCAGCGGACGCGCTTCGACATCGAAATGATGCGCGAAGTCGGCTACTGCAACGGCATCGAGAACTACTCGCGGTATCTGTCGGGGCGATCGCCCGGCGAGCCGCCTCCTTGTCTATTCGATTACTTGCCGGCCAATGCACTTCTGGTGGTTGACGAGAGCCATCAGACGATCCCGCAGCTCGGCGCGATGTATCGCGGCGATCGGTCGCGAAAAGAGACGCTCGTCGAGTACGGCTTTCGGTTGCCTTCAGCGCTCGACAATCGTCCGCTGCGATTCGACGAATGGGAGCGCCTCGCGCCGCAGATGATCTTCGTTTCGGCCACGCCCGGCAGCTACGAGCTTCAGAAGTCGGGGCAGGTCGTCGAGCAGCTCGTTCGTCCCACGGGCCTCGTCGATCCGTACGTCGAAGTGCGGCCGGTTCGCACGCAGGTCGACGACGTGCTATCGGAGATCCAACGCTGCGTCGAGCGCGAGGAGCGCGTGCTGATCACGACGCTCACCAAGCGCATGGCCGAGGATCTCACTGAGTACCTGGAAGAGCACGGCGTGAAGGTGCGGTATCTGCATTCGGACATCGACACGGTCGAGCGCATGGAGATCATCCGCGACCTGAGACTCGGGAAATTCGACGTCCTCGTCGGGATCAACCTGTTGCGCGAAGGGTTGGACATGCCCGAGGTGTCGCTCGTCGCGATCCTGGATGCGGACAAGGAAGGATTTCTACGTTCCGAAAACTCGTTGATCCAGACGATCGGTCGGGCCGCACGCAACTTGAGCGGCCGCGCGATCCTGTACGCCGACCAGATCACGGGATCGATTCAGCGCGCGATGGATGAGACGAACCGACGGCGCGCCAAACAGCTCGCATACAACGAGAAGTACGGCATCACGCCGCGCGGAATCAAGAAGGCCGTCGCCGACATCCTCGAGGGCGCGTATTCCGACGCCGATCGTAGTGCGATGCTCAAGATCGCGGAGAAGGGGACCGACTATTCGCAGCTCACGCCGGACCAAGCGGCAAGGCGCATCAAGAAGCTCGAACAGGAAATGTTCAAGCACGCACGCAATCTCGAGTTCGAGGAAGCTGCGCGGCTTAGGGATGAAATCGGGAAATTGAGGCAGATAGAATTGGGTCTGCCGTTGCCTGCGGCAGGCGCCGAGCGGCGAACGGGGAGGTCCGGCACACGGC
>JAAYXG010000677.1 GCA_012516015.1 Lysobacteraceae bacterium
CGCCGGTGCGTAGCGGGCGCTCCCCCCAGCCGGACTCGAGCGCGGCATGTGCCGCCACGAGCTCGGGCTCGACGCCTAAGCGTTCGGCTGCGCGCCGCGCCAAAGGCGCAATGGATGCGATGAACGCTTCCTGACGCGCACGATCCACCTTTTCTGTCTGGTCCTGCAGTTGCGCGCGCTGCGCATAGCCCTCGAGAGTCAACGAAGTCGCCCCGGGAAGCGCCGGCCGCGCCTTGCGATCCGCGCCTTCCGCGATGAAGCTCGAGATGTCGCGGCGTAGCTCGTTGAACAGGGCGCCAAAGCTGCGGTGCTCGCCCGCCCCGGATGGCATCGGCAGCGCGATCTGTGCACGCTCTCGCGCGAGCTGCGCCGACACCTGCATAGCGGCGAAGTCAGGCCGGAACATAGGTGTCCTCTTCCGTGTGCAACACGCGCCGCATGATGTCGTATTGATCCATCAACAAACGGCAGTTGCGCATGTTGAGCGCCTTGCAATCTCGCACGGCCGTCTCGAGCGCTTTCCAACACATGTCGAAAGCACCGCGCGAAGCCCCTTGCAGACGGTGCGTGACGGCCTCCATGGAGATTCGCACGCCGCGGGGCGCAATGCGTGTCGCGAGTCGCTGTCGCTCCGCGCGTCGTTGCTCGAGAACGTTCGTGAGCGCAACGATCTTTGCGCCGATCTCCGCGAGCGCCTCGCTACGATGCTGGAGGGCCGCCTCGAACTGCGCTTCGAGCAGCTCGCGCAGCGTCCGATAATCCTGCAAGTCCGCCCGCATGCCGGCAAAGATCCGATTGAATACTTCGCGCTGCTTCATTGCCCGTCTCGCTCGCCGCTGTCGCCGGCGCGGTGGTAGGACTCGATCAATGCCGCAAGCTTGCCTGCATCGAACGGCAGCTCGCCCTTCGCGAGCGCATCGCGCAGCGCTGCCACCTTCTCTTGATCGATGTCGGGGAGCTCGTTGAGCGCGGCGAGCGCAGGCTGCAGCACTGCGGACTGAAGGGCCTCGCCGCCTGGCGAGGCGGTCGCAGCGGCCGGCGCGTCTTTCTTCGCCACATCGCCGACTGGGGCTGTCGAAGGGATGCCTGCACCGGTGGTGCCTGGAACGATCTTCATGCGATGTCCTCGCGAACTGGTCTTCATGACTCGCCACCCGCCGCTGGGGTTGGATGCGTCAATTGGCTGCGCAAAGCATCGAGCGTTGCGCGATGAGAAGTGCCTTCCTGCACCGAGTATTCCTCACCGGCGTCGGGCACGCTGACCTCGACACCGTCGATCAGTGGCACGGTGCTCGCAGGCGCACCGAACATTGCACTGATCGTGCGCGCTTGGCTGCGCGTCAGAATCAGAAGCTCGATGCGCCGGTTCTCGTGTGCTCGAGGATTCTCGACGTTCAGCGGCGCGCTATCCGCTAACGCCGCGACTTGCAGGATGCTGGTCGCGGGCATGCCGCCGGCGAGGAGGTGACGGCGCGCCGTCATCGCCCGATCGCTCGCGAGCTGCCAGTTGGACATGGCGTTCGGTCCGCGGCCGGCGTATTGCAGCGCGTCCGTATGCCCCACGATCACGACTTGATTGTCGATGCGGGCGAGCAGCGGGCCGATCTGTTCGAGTAGGCGGCCGAAGCGCTGCGAGGCCGTTGCACTACCAAGCTCGAACATGCCGCGCTTCTCGGTGTCGTGCAGCATCACGCGAAGTCCATACGGGGTGATGAGCGAGCGGACGTTGCCTGTCAGACCCGCCTGTTCAGTGAGGCGCTCGAGCGCATCGGCCAGCTCGCCCATGTCGGCGCGAGTCTCGTACAGCGTCTTGGATAGACGTATGCCGCTGCCGGGCCCGGCGGGGTCGCTGTCTCCGCTCGCAAGACTGCGCTTGGCGACGCGGTCGCCGCGGCTCGGCATCGGCTCGCGTGAGATCAAGCTGCCGCGCGGCCCACCCGAGGTCTCCATGAGGCGACCGCGGCCTTCGTCGATCAGGCTGCCTGGCGTCTTGAGCAGCTCTTGCAATCGCTCTTGCTCGCGCGCGGCAAGCAGCCATAGCACCAAGAACAGCGCCAACAACGCGAGACAGAAGTCTGCGAACGCAACCTTCCACGCGCTGCTGTGCGCTTCGTGGCCGTGCTTGCGCACGACCTTGCGAATGACGACATCGGCGTCCCTGTTGCGCCGTGCGGTGTCAAGCTTGCTGAGCACGTAAGTCTCCCGCCCGTCGCTGCGGCCGATCCGTTTTACGGCGCTGCGGTGTCTGCGGCGCCGCTTCGGCAACGCCGTTTTCGAGCTCGTTGATCCAACTTTCGAGGCGCGCGAAGCTCGGCTTGATGTTGAGCTGCACCAGGCGTCGGCCGGCGTCGATGGCAAGCAACGCGGGCTTGCCCGCAACGTGCGCCACCAACACGACCTTGACCGATTCGAGCGTCTTGCGCTCCTCGTCGACGAGCTGGCGCATCATGTTGCTGAGCGGATCGAGAATGCCGTAGCACGCGAAGATGCCGATGAACGTACCGACCATCGCTGCTGCCACCGCAACCGCGACGTCGCCGGAGTTCGCACCTTCGGCAACCGTCCGCATCGCCATCACGATGCCGAGCACCGCAGCGAGAATGCCGAAGCCGGGCATCGCCTCCCCGACCTTGGCGAGCGAGCGCGCAGGTTGCGAGAGCTCTTCGAACACGGACTCGATCTCCTGCTCGAGCACGCTTTCGATCTCGTGCGCGCTGATCTTGCCCATCGCCATGAGCCGAAAATTGTCGACGATGAAATGCAGCAGCTTGGGCTGGGCGAGAATGAGCGGATAGCGCTTGAACAGCTCGCTCTCGTGAGGCGCCTCCACGTGTGCATCGAGCGCCTTGAGCCCGCCCGCCGCAAGCTGCAGCAACTCGTACATCAACAAGAAGAGCTGCCGTTGGAACTCGAGTGTCGCCGTCTTGCGTTGCATGACCCCGCGAATCTGCAGCCGCATCTCGGCAAGCACGTGCCGCGGGTTGCCGAGCACAATCGCACCGACCCCGGCGCCGATGATGATGATGAGCTCCACGGGCTGCCAAATGACGCCCAACTCCCCGCCGTGCATGGCGAAGCCGCCGAACACGGACAGGAAAATGACGGCGAATCCGAAGAGTGACTGCATGACTTTCTACTCTGATCCAATGACTACCGTTGCTTGCTAAGCGCCGCCGTCTACGAGCGCCTCGCGCATCTTCTTGAGCGCCGCCTTGTTGATCTGACAGACCCGCGCCTCCGTCAATTCGAGCACGGCCGCGATCTCCTTCAAGCTCAGGTCGAACTCGTAATAGAGCTGCACCACGCGCTGCTCGCGCGCATCGAGTCGGTGCAGCGCGTGCTCGATGCTGCGTCGAGCAACCAGTTTCGCTTCGGGCGAGTCGTCCGAGCCGCTGCGCTGCTCGAGCTCATGTAACAAATCGTCGAAGCTTGCGAGCCCTTCGGCGTTCTGTGCGAGGAGATACTCGTGATACTCCTGCGCCGAAATGCCGAGCTGCTTCTGGATCTCTGCCTGCGTCGGTTCGCGTCCGAGCCGGCGTGTGAGCTCGCGCACGGCGTCTCGCAGTCGATGACTCTCCTGACGCACCGCGCGCGGTCGCCAATCCTGTCGCCGCAGCTCATCGAGGATCGCGCCACGCACACGTACGGCGGCATACGCGCCGAACTTGTCGTCGGGCGGCCAATAGCGACGCAAGGCATCCAGCAAACCGACGAGCCCGACTTGCTGCATGTCGTCGCGATCGAGCGCGCCGCCGGCCTGCGACAACAACTGGCGCACGATTCGCTTGACGAGCGGCACGTACGCGAGCAAATAGCGCTGCTCTTCTGCGGTATCGTGCGGCGCTCCAGCCGCATAGTCGGCCGCGCATTCTGCGGAGACGGCACTCATGTCACTCGATGATGAGCTTGCCGATCATCGCTTCCGCGAAAGGCTTGCCGCGCGGATCGCCGGCGTACGTTTGCGCGTAGGCGTCGTTGATCTGTGACGCGAGTTGCTCGACGGTCAGATGACTGGCTGTTTCCAGCGTCAACTGCGACAAAGCCTTGACCGCCACGCTGCGTAGCAACGGCAGGTGGTCGCGGGTCGTTCGCTCGGACTCGATCGGCGTCATGAACACGAGATCGAGGGCGAGATAATGCGACACGGGTTCGCCGGCGGTGTTGCGCAGCATGACGATCACCTTGTCGAGGTTGACGTACTTGAAGGCGCGCGTGTCGATCGGCTTGTCGGGCACGGCCTGCGCATCGGCGGCGGACTCGCGCTGCTGTTGCAGCATCCACCAGGTCGTCGCCGCCCCCGCGCTGACGCAAAACAGCCCAACGAGGGCGGATAGAATCAGGATCTTGGAGGTCTTGATCAGAATCACTCACTTGCGGTATTTATGGCGAAGGACCGGTGCTCCTCGGCCTCATCGTTCAATGCGCGACCCGGTTCGTCCTGCCAAACGAGGGTCGCGCGGCGACGCTGGTGTTCGCCTTCACGCGAGGAGTCCCACACCTGAACCGAGACATCGCCGTGCTGACGCTGCACGAGATCCTGCCGCAGGGTCTCGCCGATGACTTGCAACTGCCGCGCGACCTCGCTGTTGCTTGCACGCAGGTGAACGTGTAGATGCGCACCTTCCTGGCGAATCACGATCTCGATCGTGCCCATCGAGGGCGGATCGAGCCGCACGAGCGCATGCTCGCTACGCCGAGCGATTTGTACCTGCAGGCGCTCGCCGAGGAGCGTCTCGAGCGGTTGGCGTGCCGGAGAGTCCAGGCGATCCGAGACGCGAGTCGCCGCCGGCTCGCCGCCAAGCACCGCCAGCGTTGCCGCGGCGCTGCTAACGGATTGGGATGCGAGCTGCAGCAGCGCGTTTTCGGGGCGCGTCGATCCGGGATCGGCTGGCGCCGCTGAGGCGAGAAGCGCCGGCGGCGCATCGTGCGGCAGCGATGCTTGCAGTGCGGCCGTTGCGAGCAACGGCATCGTCGCGAGCGAAGCGGCCATGCCGCCCTGCGTGACCGTTGGAGCAATCGATTCGCGCGCTGCAATCGCTTCGCCGGAAACGAATGTCGCGGCGAACACCGGTCCGATCGGGGCTAGCGCGGGCGCCGTCTCGTGCGTCATCGCTTCGAAGACAGGTTCGGATTCGACCGCGGACGCACCGCGCACGCGAAGCGCGGTGGCATGAACGTCCGCACCGTGGGCGCTCACCTCCCTGACGTACGCACCAGCATCCAGCGCAGCATCCAATGTTTCATCGCGCGCCGGATCGAGCGCCTGCTGTGACGCATCGGCGACCGGCGCGGCGGGAGCCGCGGGGAATACGGCATCGCGCAGCATGGCGTCGAAACGCAGCATGCTCGCGGCGTCGCCGTCGACGGTCGCGGGTCCAAAGCTTGCGAGGAGAACCGGATCGCCCGCATCGCCCGTTCGGCTCATATCGGCCGATTCTGTCGTGCGGCCGTGCACGAGTGTTTGGGGCGCAATGTTTAGCAAAGGATTCATCATCGCCGTGCCTTCTCCAAGTCCGCGTGTGCATCGCTCATGGCATACGCCATCCAACCGTCGCGATGCAGTCGCATCTGCAATAGCACCTCGTCGATACGTGTCGCTTCGCGCGTGCAGTGCTCCCACGCCTCACTGTGTGCGCGCCGCACGTCCTCGAGCGCGGCGCGTTCGGAGGGTGACCAGGTCCGTTGCTCCTTGCGCAGCGCACGCGCCAGCTCGCGATCGATCGCACCGAGA
>JAAYXG010000678.1 GCA_012516015.1 Lysobacteraceae bacterium
GTGATCTTGTACTTGATTCTGAATTGGCTGCCGACACTCGTCGTCGCCAAGGGCATGGGACCCGCGGTCGCACCGCAGGCTTCGCTCCTATTCAACTTCGGGAGCGTCGCGGGAGCGCTGCTGTGCGCGTGGCTCGTCGATCGGTACGATCCGCGCTGGCCGTTGACAATCGCGTACGTCGGTCTCATCGGCTCGCTGTTCGCGCTCAGCGGCGCGACCGGCACGGGAGCGATAATTATGCTGAGCGGCGCGGCCGGCTTCTTCTTGCTCGGCGCCAATTACGCACTGTATGGTGTCGCGCCACAATACTATCCGACTCAGATTCGCGGAACCGGATCAGGTGCCAGCGTCGCGGTGGGCCGCGTCGGTTCGATCATCGGTCCGCTGCTCGCGGGCGCGTGGCTCGGCAGCGGCACGACGGCGTCGGGCGTCGTCAGTTATCTAATGCCGGTCGCTCTCGTAGCGGGAATCGCCGTTTTCTGGCTCAGCTTCATCCCGCGCGAGCACTAGCGAGGGACGCAACACGCGTGTGAGGCGCTGCCATGCAACGCCTCGCGCGCGTTCGCTACGCCGCGTTCACGCCCATACCTCGCGGGCGGTCTCGACGACCAAGCGCAGCTTCTCGATCTGTTGCTCGACGGCGATGTCATTGCCGTGCACCGTGCTCGAAAAGCCGCACTGAGGCGAAAGCGCGAGCTGCTCGAGCGGCGCGTAGCGAGCGGCTTCTTCGATCCGGCGCTTGAGATCGTCCTTACGCTCGAGCTGGCCCAGCTTCGTTGTGACCAGCCCCAGCACGACCGTCTTGCCTTTCGGCAAGAAGCGAAGCGGTCGAAAATCGCCGCTGCGCTCATCGTCGTACTCGAGGAAATAGGCATCGACGTTCATCTTCGACAGCAGCGCCTCCGCGACGGGCTCGTAACCGCCTTGCGCCGCCCATGTGCTCTTGAAGTTTCCGCGGCACAAATGCACCGCGAGCGTCATGCCCGGCGGCTTCAACGCCACGACGCGGTTGATGAACGCCGCATAGCGATAGGGCAGCTCGTTCGGATCGTCGCCTCGCTGGCGCGCCGCCTCGCGCATCTTCTCGTCGCACAGGTACGCGAGGTTCGTATCATCCATCTGCACGTACCGGCACCCTGCCTCCGCGAGGGAACGCAGCTCCGCACCGTAGGCTTGCGCGACATCGTCATAGAATGGCTCGAGATCCGGATAGTGCTCTTTGCTGATTCCGGCGCGACCGCCGCGAAAGTGCAACATGGTCGGAGAGGGGATCGTGACCTTCGGCGTCTGCTTGGTATGCGCGGCGAGGAACTTGAAATCGGCGAGTTGGATATTCTTCACGTGCTCGACTTTCCCGACCACGCGCATCACAGGCGGCGCGAGCTCTTCGGTCCCGTCGGGCTTCTTGATCGTCACAGGGACATCGGTTTGGACGCCGCCCAGTTGCTGTAGGAAATCGATATGAAAGTAGGTACGGCGGAACTCTCCATCGGTGACGCTCTGAAGACCGACATCTTCTTGCATGCGAATCGCGTCCTTGATCGCGCGATCCTCCACTTCCCGCAGTTGCGCCGCGGACAGCTCGCCCTTGGCCGCCGCCTCACGCGCTTCGAGCAAGAACTTCGGCCGCAGCAGACTGCCCACATGATCGGCTCGAAATGGCGGTTGCGAAGTCGTAGTCATGAGCGTCCCCTCGTGTGCGTGTGCTGTAACGGACGCTCCGGCGGCGATCCGACCGGAGCCATGTTGACCGCATCGTACAATACTGACTGAATAGTCGTTCGTCACGCACTCGAGATTCCGAGCCGCACCGAAGGCTGTATCTTGGTTGACATTCCGTCGATCGCTTTCGAGCTCGCACCGTGAACGCTCGAGGCCCTGACTCCTGACTCGTCCTGGCGCCGCGCACTCGCGGCAATGGTGAGCATGCAGTTCACCTGGATACCTGGCAGGTCTGTTTCTCGCAGGGCGAGCGCAGTGATCCCATTCGCGCAGCCGCCGCGAACTGGCACGATATCGATGCATACCTCAGATTCGATTGACTCCTAGCCTCCAAACCGACAAATTCCGCGAATGAAGCGCAAATCCGACGCCAAACAAGCACCTGTTCGCCGCAAGTCGCGATCGATGCGTCCCATCGACAAGGACATCCTCCCCTCTCTGCTCGGCTACAACATTCGTCGCGCTCAAATCGCGCTCTGGCGCGATTTCGCCCGCACGGTCGCTGCCGGCGAGATCCGCCCTGGAATGTTCAGCGCGCTGGCGCTCGCTCGCGCCAATCCAGGCATCGCGCAGGTCGAGCTCGCGAGCGAGCTCGGCATCGACAAAGCCAGCATGGTGACGCTGATCGACCGCTTGGAAGATGCCGGATGGATCCTGCGCACGCGCTCGAGCGAGGATCGGCGTCGGCAAAGCATTTCGATCACCGCGGCGGGCGAGCGTACCTACAAGTCGCTCAAACGAGAGATGCTCGAGCACGAGCGCAAGTTTGCCGAGCTCTTCAGTAAGCGTGAGCTCGCGCAGCTCGTGCGATTACTGCAGCGGCTTCACGACGTACCTGTCTGACACTCGTCGCGCGCGTCCTCGAGGCGCGCGACCGATCCCACCTCGCGCGGCGATCCGCCCTCGAATCGTCCCGTAGAGCGAAACTCGGCATCTGCCGGGCGCCGCCCATCCACATAACCCTCTGAACGAAGAGCCGCACCTACGGCGGGCTCTTCGCTTCGCATCCGAGCGTCTGCTTACCGATACATAGCGATGACGCGTTGCCGACATAAGAAAACGATATGACGGATTTTGAGCGATGGCGCGCGATTCTTCGATCGACGACGATGACAGGTCAAGATCGAAGATCCCACTTTCCACAATGGTTCGATCAGCGTATGGTTCGTTGTTACAACTATTCGATTTGAAACCGTACCGAGAGTCCTGATTTCGTGCTTACAGGGTATTGACTGATCATCGAGCGCCGCTTCGAGCGGCGCCGCAACGAAAGGGGGAAAAACCATGCGACGTCCTGCCATGATCGGCGCCTGCGCGCTCGTCTCGACAATATCGATAGCTGCCCACGCACAAGAACGGGCCGCAGCACCTGCGGTGGAAGAAGTCGTCGTCACGGGAACGAGCATCCGCGGCATTGCGAGCGCAGGCTCGCCTTCGATCTCGATGAATCACGAAGCGTTTGTCGAATCCGGCGTCGCCACCAGCAGCGAGCTCGCTCGCGCACTGCCGCAAGTCATCAACCTGGGTGCGGACGAAAGCCGCCTCGGCGGCGCGCAAGACGGCGCCGCGAATACGACGCGCGTCTCCGGCATCAATCTGCGCGGCGTCGGCAACGAAGCGACCCTGCTATTGATCAACGGGCGTCGTCTCGCACCCGCAGGCGTGATCAAGAGTCTCTA
>JAAYXG010000679.1 GCA_012516015.1 Lysobacteraceae bacterium
ATCCGAGCCCGTAAGTGACGCGCCAAATGCGGCCGTGGAGCGAATCCATGACGTAGAGCGCGCCCGCTTTGTCGGTCGCAAGGCCGATCGGTCGATAGCGCGCCTTCGCGGGATGATTGTCCTCGATGTGTCCGAGCGTGAAGTTGTCGACGAAGATCTCCCATCGCCCGCTGACCTTCTGCCGCTTGAACGGCACGAACGTGATGTTGTAGCCGGCTTGCGGCAGCGGCGCTCGATTCCAACTGCCATGGAACGCGATGAAGGCGCCGCCACGGTACTTCCGCGGGAAGGCGGTGCCGCTATAGAAGAGTAGATCGCCGGGCGCCCAGTGGGCGGGGAACGCGACGATCGGATCTTGATACTTGCCGCGCGGTGCGGGTGTCTTGCCGTCGCCGCCGTACTCGGGAGAGATCATCCGCATGCGGCGGCGCGCATCGAAGTAGGTGTACGGCCAACCGTAGTCCTTGCCCTTCTTGATCAGGTGCATCTCCTCCGAGACGGTCTCCGCGTTGTCCTCCGCGGTGAAGAATTCCGGCCACAACGAATCGAGCTGATCGCGGCCATGAACGACGACGAACAGCGCATTGCCGCTCGGGCTCCAATCGATTGCGACCGCGTGCCGAATACCGGTCGCGTAGTGCACACCGTCCGACGGCTTCTGATTCGTGCGGCGGGCGTCGAAGACCCAAATCCCAGCGGCGTGCTCGCGGAAGGGACACGGATCGAGACCCGGTGAGCCCGGCGTGCGGTCCTCTTGCTGACACGAATTCGAAGGCGCACCGACGTTCACATACATTCGACCCCGCTTATCGAATGCGAACGTCTTGTCGCCGTGCTGCCCTTCCGGCACGAAGCCGTCCACGATCGTCTCTCGCGGTCCGCTCGGCACGAGCTCGTCGCCTTGGAAACGGAAGCGATAGATTCCCGCTTGATCCGAGACATAGAGCGCGCCTTCGTAGAAGCGAATGCCCGTGCCCAGAATGTCGGTGAAGCTCTCGACGACATCGATACGCCCATCCTGATCGGTATCGCGCAACGCCAGAATGCCTCGGACCAACTCAGGATCGTACGCGGAATGCGGCCTGAGCTGAGTCGTCACATAGATGTCGCCGTTGTCGCGGACGGCCAAATGGCGCGCCGGTCCCTCGCCTTCGTACACCACTTTCGCTTGAAAGCCTTTTGGAAGGATGAGGCCGTCGTCGCTATCCCCCTGCGCGACGCTCGTCATCAAGGCGAGCGTCGCCAACGTCATACATAGATTCTTGAGCACTGCGCACTCCACGTGGTCGATCGAGCCCTTCATAGATGAGCCGCAACCGCGTCGGGTTCCATGTAAGAGTTGCCCACGACGCGCGTGGAGTTCAGCCGTGCATCTCAAACAAGGGGACCAAAGGGCAACTGCGAAGCGAGCGCAGCAAGTGCTACCAAATGCGTACGCTAACCGGAGGAGGAGAACGCCATGCAACCGCCATCGCGTCGGTCGGTTCTCGGTGCAGTATGCATATCGCTCGCGTTGAGCTGCGGCGCAGCGCTCGCGCAAGACCCGCCGAAGGTCAGTCACGACAGGCATGCATCCAACGGCCCTGCGCCTTCGCCGCCGAAAGCCTCGCCGATCGTTCAGAAAGTTCGCGCCGCAACGAGACGTTACAGAGACATCAATGTCGCGCTCGGCGAAGGCTGGGTGCCGGCAACGCCGTGTGTCAGCAGCCCGAGCTTCGGCGCGATGGGCGTCCACCTCGTTCTGCCCGAACGCGTCGAGGATGCCGTTCTGAATGCGGAGGAACCGGAAGCGCTCATCTACGAGCCGTTGCGCGACGGCAAAATGCGCCTCGTCGGCGTCGAGTTCATCGTCATCGCGGAAGCGTGGGACACGCAGAACCCGGACGCGCAGCCTCAAGTCGACGGCCACCTGATGAACTACGTCGGCGCACCGAATCGCTACCGACTCCCTGCGTTCTACGAGCTGCACGTCTGGGCGTGGGAAGGCAATCCGGACGGGACCTTCGCCGACTTCAACCGGCGCGTCTCGTGCGAGCTGCAGCCCGCAATGTAGGTCGGAATTTATTCCGACACCATTTGGAGGCCCGTACCGTGTAGGTCGGAATTCATTCCGACACCATTGGTCGGACGGCCTCAGCGTTTGCACTCGTAGCTCGCTTCATCGCTCGCATCGCCGGCGCCGGTGTAGTACGCGTAAGCGGGATACGGGCACAGCGGACGGCTCTCGCCGGACGCTGAACCTTCCGTGGCGATCACCCGCTCGGGCGCGCGGTTGTTCTCGACCCATTTGACGATCGCCTCCAGCAGATCGAAGCGATCGAGCGTGCGCTCGCCGCCCGCGCAATGCCCCATGCCCGGCACGAGAAACAGGCGGCTCCACTGCTCGAGCGGTACATCCGCATTGTCGCTTCCGAGCCGCTCGTAGTACTGCACCGTGTCTTGCGCGGAGAACCACGGATCGCTCACGCCATGCATGAGAATCAGCTTGCCACCCGCGTCGCGGAAGCTGCTGAGGTTCGTCCACGCATTCGTATCGCCCACCATGGCGCGCGCATCCATGGC
>JAAYXG010000680.1 GCA_012516015.1 Lysobacteraceae bacterium
GGCGAGCGCATAGGCCCAGTTGCGGAACGCGCCTTCCGTGAACTTCATGATGTTGCCCTTGTGCACGATCGTGAGGCTCTTGCGCTTGTTCGCGATCGCGTACTCGAGCGCCGCACGGACGAGACGCTCCGTGCCCTCTTGCGACACGGGCTTGATGCCGATTCCGGACGTGTTCGGGAAGCGGATCTTCTCGTAGTGCTTCGGGAATGCCTGCTGAAACAGCTCGAGGAACTTCTTGTTCTCGGGCGTGCCCGCCTCGAACTCGATGCCGGCGTAAATGTCTTCGGTGTTCTCGCGAAAGATCGCCATGTCGACTTTCTCCGGGGTCTTCACCGGAGACGGGACGCCTTTGAACCAGCGCACCGGACGCAGGCACACGTACAGATCGAGCATCTGTCGCAAGGCGACGTTGAGCGAGCGAATGCCGCCGCCGATCGGCGTCGTGAGCGGGCCCTTGATCGAGACGAGATATTCGCGGCAGGCCTCGACGGTTTCGTCGGGCAGCCAGGTGTCGAACATGTCCTTCGATTTCTGGCCGGCGTAAATCTCCATCCATTGGATCTTGCGCTTGCCGCCATACGCCTTCTGCACCGCTGCATCGAGCACCCGTACGGAGGCGCGCCAAATGTCCGGACCTGTGCCGTCGCCTTCGATGAAAGGGATGATCGGCTGGTCGGGAACCGAAAGCTTGCCGTCTCGAATCGTGATTTTCTGCCCTTGCGAGGGCACGTTGAGCTTGACCGCTGTCGCCATCGACAAAAACTCCGTACGACGGGGGAAATTGGGGGGCGAATGCTAGCACAGCCGCCCGGCGCGACTGCGGGTTGCGGGCTGTGGACTACAAGTGACCTTCGCGAGAATGCGAGGCACCTTTCGCGTGCCGAAAAGCGTCTGCTCAAAACTGCACGGTTGCCGTCACGCCCGAGGGCGTGTTTTCGAGACGGACGGACCATCCGTAGCGTTCGCAAATTCGTCGTACCAAGTACAGGCCCATCCCGTGGCCAGCGGGGTGCGTCGTGAAACGATATGTCGCGTTCGATAGATCGTCGGCCGGCAGCGAACCGGCATTGCTCACGATGAGCTCGCGCCCGCGGCTTTCGCAGCGCACTTCCGTGCCCGTCCCATGCTGAATAGCGTTGCGCACGAGATTGCTGATCGTCATCGCGACCATACTTTCGGGCGCGGCGACATTCAGACTTCCATCGTCCGCCACGTCGAGCACGATGTGCCGGTCCGGTCCGACGCTGCGCTGATCCTCGACGACGCGCGCGAGCACGGCGTGTACGTCGCAGTGGCTGTCCGAGGCCGTGCCCGCATGTTGCTCGCGCGACAGCGCGAGCAGCGCATCCGTGAACTCGCTCATGTCGCGCACCGCGCGCTGAATGCGTGCGAGCGCTTTCGCCGCCGACGGGCGGTCCGCGGCGTGGGCTTCGAGCAGCTCGACCGCGCCGCGCATGACCGCAAGAGGCGAGCGAAGCTCGTGACTGGCGGTTGCCGTGAACGATTGCTCCCGCTCGACGAAGCCGTCCAATCGCTCCATGAAGGCGTCCACCGATCGAGCGATCGGTGCGAGCTCGTTGCCGGCGAATTGCGCGCCGATGCGCACGTGCCGTTGCTCGGGATCGATCTGCGTCAAGCGATCCGCGAGAGCCGTGACCGGTTCGACGAGACGCCGCGAAATGGCAACGGCCGCTAGACCGGCCAGCGTCACGATTGCGGCAACGCCCAAGACAAGCACGAGGATCGCAAGCAGCTCTTGGCGTGCATGTGTCGTGACGTCGTACGTGATGTAAAGACGGCCGAAGTCGCCGTCGCGCACGAGCACGTCGAGCAGCCGGCCTTCGGAGCGCACGCGATGCATGTCGCCCGGTCTCAGCATCGCGATGTGCCGCGGCAGCTCGGCGAGGTCGCTCGAGCGATAGATGCTGAGACGCGCCGATCGCAGCGGCTCGGCGCCCCGATCGACGCGCATGCGTTGCTCGTAGTGCGTCAACTCTTCCGAGAGCAAATCGAAGGTGATGTTGCGCTTCAAGCGCTCGTCGGCCAAGTAAGCCCATGCGCTCAATACCGTGCCCGCAATCGCGACGAGCACGATCATCGTGCCCGCGATGCGCGCACGCAGGCTCAGTCGTTCGTAGCGAGTTGCGAGGCGGCTAACGAACGGGATCCGCCGCAAGTCGATAGCCCGTGCCATGGATCGTGTGCAGTAGCTTCACGGGGAAGTTCTTGTCGATCGCCGTCCGAAGTGCATGCATGTGGGCGCGCAGGAAATCGCCTTGCGGCGGCTCGTCTCCCCACAGCTCCCGTTCCAACTCCGCTCGCGTCACGACGCGCGGCATGTTCTGCATCAGCAGCATCAGTATGCGGCGAGTCGTGGGCGTGAGCTTGAGGAGCTCACCGCCACGATGCGCTTCGAGGGTGTCGAGATCGAAGCTCAAGTCCGCGAGCGTCAAGATGCGCGGCGTTTGCGGAACGCTCGCGCGTCGCATCAGCGCCTTGAGACGGACGTCGAGCTCCGCGAGCGAGAAGGGCTTGACGAGATAGTCGTCCGCACCGGCTTCGAATCCCTCGATCTTGTCTTCGAGCAGATCTTTCGCGGTGAGCATCAGGACAGGCACTCGGGTGCGTCCGGCCTGTCGCAACTGGCGGCACAGCGCGAGGCCGTCGAGCCCGGGCAGCATCAAGTCGAGCACGATCGCGTCGTACGGTACGTCGAGCGCCTTGCGCAAGCCGGCACGACCGTCGATCTCGTGATCGACGGTCGTGCCGCGTGTCTCGAAATACTCGGAGATGTTCGCGGCGATGTCGCGGTGATCCTCGATGAGCAGTAGTCGCATGGCTTGGTAACCGCTCCGGCGTCTCCAGGAGTGCACGGAACTGTCGCTAGTGTCGCAGGGACGCAGTATGGCCCAGGTGCGCCCGCCCTCATAGTGAGAGCCGACTCGATGGATGCACGAAACGCCGCGCGACGATTCGGCCGTGCGGCTACCTGGGAGAGCAGGGTTGCAGAACGGCGTCGTCAGGTGTCGGGGGAGACCTGAATCATGTCGTTGTCATAGAGCGTGGAGAGAGCGGATCGAATGGGCTCCTCCTCGGTCTTGCCGAGTGAGCGGCAGAGCGAATCCACCGTTTGCGGCGTCTCGAGCAACTCCCAGACCCGGAGCGTCTCGTCGCTTTGGAGCGTCGCGATCGAGCTCAGGACCTCACGCCTACGTGCTGGATCCTGCGGCGCCTTTGGATTCCGGACGTAGGATCCGCCGGGGAGGATTTCGGCCATGGGCTCTCTCTCGTTGAGATGGGGTTTCTCACGCAACTGTTCCTGTCGAGCGGAGGTTCCGCCCGCGGGCGCATTGCATACATCGCCAGCGGGAAACGGCGTCTCGCAAGGGGAGTGGCGCGAGCGCGGGCAATTGGACAAACTCCACGCCCTATCGCCTGGGGGTGAGCATGCTGCGTCTCATTGTGCTGTTCTTGAGCTTGGCGGCGCCGAATCTGCATGCCGCAGACGACGCTTGGATCGAGGAGAGCAATCGGCACGCGCAGGTGCTGCTCGATGTCCTTGCGCGCTATACGCCGGAAACCGCCGCA
>JAAYXG010000681.1 GCA_012516015.1 Lysobacteraceae bacterium
GGCGACGCGATCGCGGGCGCGCTCGATTTGCAGCCGTTCTTCGGACGAGAGTTCGGCTCGTACTTCGTCTCTCGCACCGGCTATACGGGCGAGGACGGGTGGGAGATTGCGCTGCCGGCCGCGCAGGCGCCGGATCTCTGGCAGCGATTGAAAGCGGCCGGTGTCGCTCAGTGCGGCCTCGGCGCTCGCGACACGCTGCGCCTCGAAGCGGGCATGAACTTGTACGGCAACGACATGGACGAGTCGGTGACCCCGCTCGAGTCAGGGCTCGGGTGGACCGTTGCGTTCGAACCCGAGGATCGCGACTTCATCGGGCGCAGCGCGCTCGAGGCGCTCCGGGCCCGCGGCGTTCCCCGCAAGCTCGTCGGTCTCGTGCTCGAAGAGCGCGGCGTACTGCGCAGCCATCAGAAGGTCATCGTCCCCGACGTGGGCGAGGGCGAGCTCACGAGCGGCACGTTCTCGCCGACGTTGGAGCGCTCGATCGGCTTTGCACGGGTTCCATCCGCCACGACCGATCGCGTTCTGGTCGACATCCGCGGCAAGCTCTTGCCGGCGCGCGTCGTGAAATATCCGTTCGTGAGGAATGGCAAGGCGCTCGTCTAGCGACGGGTGGCGCGTGACGAGTGGCGAGCAAGAAGCGGCTTTCCTCGGTTGCGCACATTCGGTCACTGCCAGATCAAAACCTTAGTCCTCTCTCGCTACCGGTCAGTCATCACTCATCACAGGAACAAAAACATGTCATCCATTCCTACCGATCTCAAATACCTCGAATCGCACGAATGGATTCGTGCGGAAGCGGACGGCACGGTCACGGTCGGAATTTCCGATCATGCGCAAGAAGCTCTCGGAGATCTCGTGTTCGTGGAGGTGCCTGAAACCGGCAAATCGCTGGAGAAGGGTGCCGCTGCCGCCGTCGTCGAATCCGTGAAAGCGGCGTCGGACGTCTACAGTCCGGTATCGGGCGAAGTCATCGCCGTGAATGAAGCGCTCAAGGGCTCGCCGGAGCTCGTGAACCAGGATCCGTACGGCGAGGGCTGGCTCTTCAAGCTCAAGCTCTCGAACCCGGCCGAGCTCGAGCAATTGCTCGACGCTGCGGCGTATGGGAAGGTCGTCGAGAGCGACGGGTGAGCGTGATCGCTCGTCACGTCACGCGCTCTACCGACCTCTTGCTCGTCACTCGTCACCCGTCACATATCAGCCATGCCCTTCATTCCTCATACCGAATCCGATGTTCGCGAAATGCTCGCTGCGATCGGCGCGCCGAGCATCGACGCCTTGTTCGACGAGATCCCATCGTCGCTGCGCACACGCGAGCTCACCGGCATTCCGGACGCGCTGAATGAAATGGAGGTGAGCCGGCTCATGCATGCGCGCGCGCAGCGCGACGGTACGCCGCTCAACTTCATCGGTGCAGGTGCGTACGAGCACCACATCCCCGCGGCGATCTGGGCGATCGTGACGCGCGGGGAATTCTACAGCGCCTACACGCCCTATCAGGCCGAGGCGAGCCAGGGGACGCTGCAGCTGCTGTACGAATATCAAACGATGATGACGAGACTGACCGGCATGCAAGTGTCGAACGCCTCGTTGTACGACGGCGCGTCCGCGCTCGCCGAAGCCGCGTTGATGGCGGTGCGCGCGCATCGCAGATCGAAGTCGGCTCGCATCCTCGTGCCGGCGACCGTCAACCCGACGTATCGCGCGGTGGCGAACGCAATCACGGAGGGACAGAACCTGAAGCTCGACGTACTGCCCTACGAGCGCAGCAAGGGCACGTTTGATCCGGCGAGTCTCGAGTCGTACAGGGGGCAGGACATTACGGCCGTCGTCATTCAGCAGCCGAATTTCTTCGGTCAGCTCGAAGATGTGGATGCGCTCACGGACTGGGCCCATGCGAACGGCGCGCTCGCGATCGCCGTCGTGAATCCGACATCGCTCGCGATCTTGAAGCCGCCAGGCGAGTGGGGCGCCAAAGGCGTCGACATCGTCGTCGGCGACGGTCAGCCGCTCGGCGTGCCGTTGTCCTCGGGCGGACCGTATTTCGGTTTCATGACGGTGCGGATGGAGCATGTGAGACAGATGCCCGGCCGCATCATCGGCCGCACGGTGGATCTCGACGGCAAGCCGGGCTTTACGCTCACGCTGCAGGCGCGCGAGCAGCACATACGCCGCAGCAAGGCGACGTCGAACATCTGCACGAATCAAGGGCTGCTCGTGACCGCGGCGACGATCTACATGTCGATCATGGGTCCGCGAGGGCTCGAGCGTGTCGCCGCCGCGAGCCAAGCGCAGACGCGCGCGCTCGTCGACGCGCTGACTCGCATCCCCGGCGTGACGCTCGTTTTCGACGGGCCACGATTCCACGAAGCGGTGCTGCGCTTCGAGAAGCCGGTCGCCCCGATTCTCGACGCGCTTGCCGAGCGCGGCATCATCGGCGGCTACGACCTCTCGCGCCACTATCCGGAGCTCGGCAACGCGTTGCTCGTGTGCGCGACGGAGATGAGGACGCACGAGGACATCGAACTTTACGCGAAGGCACTCACGGAGGTGACGGCCGACGCGTGACGAGCAAGAACGTCGCTTTCCGTCGTCCATCTAATCCGCGCCCGCCACACGTCACAATGACTCACATGCACGAACCTTTGATCTTCGCTCACTCGCGTCCCGGTCGCGCAGCGGCCGGTCAGTATCCCCAAGCAGCAGAGGCCGAGGTGCCCGAGCATCTCAGGCGCAAGTCATCGCCTGGGTTGCCTGAAGTCTCGGAGCTGCAGGCCGTGCGTCACTACACGCGTTTGTCGCAGCTCAACTTCTCCATCGACACGCATTTCTATCCGCTCGGCTCGTGCACGATGAAGTACAACCCTCGTGCGAGCAATTCGCTTGCGATGCTGCCGGGTTTCCTCGGCCGACATCCGCTTGCGCCGCTGAGCGCAAGCCAGGGTTTTCTCGCCTGCATGTTCGAGCTGCAGGAGATGTTGCGAGAGGTGACCGGCATGAAGGGTGTCTCGCTGACGCCGATGGCGGGCGCGCAAGGCGAGTTCGCGGGCGTCGCGATGATTCGCGCCTATCACCGTGCGCGCGGCGACCTCGAGCGCAACGAGATCATCGTGCCGGATGCCGCGCACGGCACGAATCCGGCGACAGCCACGATGTGCGGTTGCGCCGTCATCGAAATTCCGTCGCTAGATAACGGCGACATCGACATCGAGGCGCTCGAGAAGGCGCTCGGGCCGAAAACGGCCGGCATCATGCTCACGAACCCGTCCACGTTGGGTGTGTTCGAAAGGCGCATCCAAGAAGTCGCAAAGCGCGTCCATGCGGCCGGCGGGCTCTTGTACTACGACGGCGCCAATTTGAACGCCATTCTCGGCAAGGTGCGTCCGGGCGACATGGGCTTCGACGTGATCCACATGAACTTGCACAAGACGTTCTCCACGCCCCATGGCGGCGGCGGCCCGGGGTCGGGTGCGGTAGGGGTCGGCGAGCGGCTGCTTCCTTTCCTGCCGATCCCGATCGTCGGCCGAGACGGGAATCGTTACCGGTGGCTCGACGAGCGCGACTTGCCGCAAACGATCGGGCGCTTGTCCGCATTCATGGGCAACGCCGGCGTGCTGCTGCGCGCCTACGTCTACATGCGCATGCTCGGACGGGAGGGCATGCAGCGGGTCGCCGAATACTCTGCTTTGAACGCGAACTACCTGCTCGCGCGGCTCAAGGCCGAAGGGTTCGATGCGGCCTATCCCGAGCGCCGTGCGAGTCACGAGTTCATCATCACGCTCAAGCGACAAGCCAAGGAATTGGGCGTGAATGCGATGGATTTCGCAAAACGATTGCTCGATTTCGGGTTTCATGCGCCTACGACCTACTTTCCGCTGCTCGTACCGGAATGTCTCCTGATCGAGCCGACGGAGACGGAGGCCAAGGAGGAGCTGGACCGCTTCATAGCGGCGCTGGTCGCGATTCTGCGGGAGGCCGAACAGGATGCAGCGAAGGTCAAAGGAGCGCCGTA
>JAAYXG010000682.1 GCA_012516015.1 Lysobacteraceae bacterium
TCGACCGGATCCCAGAACCACCAGCCGCCCCAGCCGAGCTCGTAGTACGCCCACCAGCTACCGAGCGCGATGCCGATCGTCAGGAACATCCACGCGATATTCGCCCACGGCCGCACCCATCGCGCCCAAATCGAATCCAGCTTCCCTTCGAGCATGGCGGCGACCGCGAACGCGAACGGCACCGACATGCCGACGTAGCCGGCGTAGAGCATCGGCGGATGCACGGCGAGCGCAGGATCTTGCAGGAGCGGATTCAAATCGCGCCCATCGACGGCGGCAGGCCACAGCCGCTCGAACGGATTCGACGTCGTGAGAATGAACAGGGCGAATCCGGCGCTGATGACGCCGAGCACGCCGAGCACTCGACTCGTCATGCCTTGCGGCATGTTGCGGCTGAAGCCGGCGACGGAAAGCGTCCACGCTGCCTGCATGAACAGCCACAGCACGAGCGATCCCTCGTGCGCGCCCCATACGGCGGCGAAGCGGTAGAACGTCGGCAGCGCGGAGTTCGAGTTCTGCGCGACGTAGAGCACCGAGAAATCGTTGACGTAGAACGCGTACGCCAGACACGCGAACGCGACGGCTGCGAACACGAAATGGCCGGCGACCGCACCGTTCGTCACGCGCATCCAATGCGGCTTGCGAGCGTGGGCGCCGACGAGGCCGAAGAATGCCTGGGGCAACGTCAGGCAGAACGCAAGGATCAGCGCGAAATGTCCCAGCTCAGCGATCATGCTCAAAATCTATCTCACTACCATTGCGCGCCGCCGCGTCCTTGCAATGCACCGAGGACGCGGTGCGTTACTCCGCACCGGACTCGACCGTCGATGTGGCAATCGGCGTCGTCACGCGCTTGTCGCCCTGCTTGCGCAGCGTGTCGGCGACGTCGGGCGGCATGTAGTTCTCGTCGTGTTTCGCGAGAACCTCTTCCGCGATGAAACGCCCGTCTCGAGCAACTCTGCCGCGAGCGATGATGCCCTGGCCCTCCCGGAAGAGATCCGGCAGCACACCGGTGTAGCTGACGGTCACGTTGCTTTCGTAATCGGTGAGCACGAACTGTGCTTCGAGGCTACCGGGCTCGCGCCTGAAGCTGCCCTCGGTCACCATGCCGCCGACGCGAAAGAGCCGGTCGTTCGGCACCTCGCCCGCAGCGACTTGAGTGGGCGTGTAGTAGTAGAGCAGGTTGTCTTGGAACGCGGTGAGCGCGAGCGCCACGGCGCCTCCCACGCCAAGCAGGATCAACCCGACGAGCACCATTCGACGACGGCGCGGCGTCATGCTTCCGCTCCCGCGCCGACCGCGACTCGACGCTTCGCCTTCACGAGTTGCTCGGCCCACTGCCGCCTTGCCGCCCACACGTTATATATGAGCACGGCGCACGTCAGCCCGAAGCACGACCAGACGTACGGCCAATAACCACTCATGTAAAGAAAGTCGCGCAAGTCTATGTTCCCACAGCGATTTCAGAAAGCCAGCTGGCGTTGCGCTCGCGCCTGAGGATCTCGCCGCGGATTCTGTCGCACATCACGGCGGCGAAGTAGAGCACAAATCCGAGCATCATGACCAAAAGGGGCCACAGCATCGAGGGATCGATGGACGGCGCAGCGAGCTTTGAGATGCTCGGCCCCTGATGAAGGCTGTTCCACCACACGACCGAGTACTTCACGATCGGCACATTGACGACGCCGACGATCGCCAGAATGGCGCTCGCGCGATCCGCCCGCTGCGTGTCGTCGAACGAGGCGCGCAGCGCCATGTACCCAAGATAGAGGAACAGCAAAATGAGCTCCGACGTCAGGCGCGGGTCCCACTCCCACCACGTTCCCCACATGGGTTTGCCGTAAATCGAGCCGGTCACGAGCGTGAGAACGGTGAACCAGGCGCCCACGGGAGCGCACGCAGCAGCAAACGCGTGCGCCAGCTTCATGCGCCAGATGAGCCCGATCGCCGCCGCAACGGCCAGCGCGACATAGACCATGAGCGACATCGACGCGCTCGGCACGTGGACGTACAAGATTCGAAACGCGTCCTTCTGCTGGTAATCCTCGGGTGCGAGCACGAGTCCGCCGTACGTGCCGATGAGCAACAGCAGGATTGCCGGCCAAAAGAACCACGGCCGCAATCGGCCTGCCGTTCGATAGGCGTGCGGCGGAGAGCTCAGCTTGTGAAACCAAAGCCACATGGTTGAAGAAGCGGTTAACGGTTGGCGGTTAGCGGTTAGTCAGATCAAAGAGGCGTCCAGGTCAGTGTTCGTGTCGTCGCATCGTAGGTAAACACAGACATCTAATGAGATGCATTCTTCCCAAAGCGGGTTGGTAGCGAGCGCGCGGCGCGATTCTGACTAACCGCTAACCGCTTCCTCTCCTAGCTTTCCACGCTGATCCGCATTGCGGCGGCCATGGCGATGGGACCCAGGCTCACGAACAGCAGCAGCATCGCGGCGAGCAAGTTTAACGGACCGGCCACGCTCTCGCCGTGCATCGCCAGGTCCACGGCTCGGGCCCCGAAAATCAGCACTGGCATCTCGAGCGGCAGCACGAGTAGCGCGAGCAGCACACTGCCGCGGCGGACGGCCACCGTCAGCGCGGCACCGATCGCGCCCAGGATGCTGAGACTGCCCGTACCCAATGCGAGCGAAATCGCGAGCACGGGCCACACCGACGAGGGCAATCCCAGCGCCGTTCCCACGAGGGGCGAAATCGCGACGAGGGGCAGGCCCGCCAACAGCCAGTGCGTGAACGTTTTCGCGAGCAGCATGATAGACAGCGGCTGGCCCGATAAGGTCCATTGTTCCATCGTGCCGTCTTCCACATCCGGCCGGAACAGCGACTCGAGCGCGAGCAGCGAGGCAAGCATCGCCGCGACCCAAACGATTCCGGGGCCGATCTTCCGCAACTCGTCGAGCGCGGGACTGATCGCGAGCGGGAACAACGTCGTGACGATCACGAAAAAGATGAGCGGCTGGACGACCTGATCCCAGTGCCGAACCGCGAGCTTGAGATCGCGGGCGATCACGAGACGCACGAGACCGAGTAGGCCCGGCGCGGTCATGGACGCAACTCCAACGTACGGACATTTGGCTCGCCCTTCAGGAGCAGTTGATGGGCTGCCGTGAGTACCGCGCCGCCCCGCTCCAGGTGCTGTGCGACGCATGCTTCGAATAGCGCGATGCCGGCGGCGTCCAAGTTCGTGATCGGCTCGTCGAGAATCCAGAGTGTCGTCTCCGAAAGGAGGATCCGAGCGATCGCCAGTCGCCGCTTTTGCCCGGCCGAAAGAGCCCGCACGGGCAAGTCCGAACATTGCGAGATTTGCAGACGCTCGAGCGTCTCGACGAGCGCCTGGGGCGTCACGTGCCTGAGCAGACTGACGGAAAAGCGCAGGTTTTCGAGTGCGGTAAGCTCGTTCTTGAGCGCATTCGTGTGCGCCAAATACGACAGCGCGCGGGTGTACTCATCCCTGCTCTTGCGAATGTCCTGCCCGCTCCACTTCACTTCGCCGGATTCCATCGGCAGCAGGCCGGCGATGCAGCGGAGCAAGCTGGTCTTGCCGACGCCATTCGGCCCGACGACTTGCAGCAACTCGCCTCGGTGCAATGCCAAGTCGATGCCTCGAAGCAGATGCTTATCGCCGCGCCAGAGATGCACTGCGTTGGCCTCGAGAAGAGGCGCGGACGAGGCGGAAGACGGTTCCAACATTCGTAAGACGTTCGCAGTGTCGTGTGTTGTTCGCGTGGCACTGGCGTTTGGCTGGCGGAGTGTAGCACTGCGCGGGAATCGTCTCGCGATCAGGACTCGCGCAAGCGCGATGGCTGGCGGCATATCGCTACGCCATCCGTGATCCGCGATCCGCTAGAATCGCGCTCCGCTTCCCCGCCCAGGTGGCGAAATTGGTAGACGCAAGGGACTTAAAATCCCTCGGAGGCAACTCCATACCGGTTCGAGTCCGGTCCTGGGCACCATCTCGGAGCGGTTAGCGGTTAGCGGTTGGCAGCCCTATTCTCCTGCATCTTCGTCCGCTGCCCGTTTGCGCTTACGAGCGGATTGTTGAGCCGATCCGTTCTCCCCCTTCTTCGACCGCACTCCCAGAGACAGGCGCAACGGCTTGCGGCCTACGGTCTCCAGCCCAAGAGCATGATTGACGGCTTCATCGCCGTGCTGCTCTAATCAGCCCGCCTCACAGGGGAGTAGCCGGAGCTTTCCGCTCCTGCAGTGTCGTCAACACGGAACCACCGATCGCAGTCGAGCGGATCGGATCACCCGGCGCTGCATTCTCGCCGCCAGGCGCGAACGGCAAGACCGCGATGGGCGTTGTCACGTCGTACCGCGAAGATGCGGTGCTCGTGGTGTCGTTCACCCTGCACAAAGGACACGCATGACGTCCGCCAACCCTGTGATGTGGTCGCTGTTCGCGGCCTTCGTTCTCGTTTCCCTGTTCGTCGATTTCGCCGCGCTCAATAAGCAAGGCGCCCACAAGGTATCGATCCGAGAAGCGGCGCTCTGGTCGCTCGCGTGGATTTTCGTCAGCTTCCTCTTCGTCGGCTGGTTGTGGTGGTACCTGGGCGGATCCAATCCGGACGCGAGCGTGCGTGCGCTCGCCGGAGACAAGTCGCTCGAGTTCATCACCGGCTACCTGATCGAGAAGGCGCTCGCCATCGACAACATTTTCGTGTTCTTGATGGTGTTCGCCTACTTTGGTGTACCCGCGGAGTTTCAGAAGCGCGTGCTCATGATCGGCGTGCTCGGGGCGCTGCTCCTCCGCGCGATCATGATCGCGATCGGCGCGTGGGCCATTGCGCGCTTTCACTGGATTCTCTACGTGTTCGGCGTCTTCCTGGTCTTCACGGGTATCAAGATGTGGATTTCCGCCGGAGAAGAGCCGGACCTGGAGTCGAATCCCGCTCTCAAGTGGATTCGAAAGCGCATGAAGATCTCTCCCCACTACGACGGCGAGCGGCTCACGACGATGTATCGAGGAGAGCGCGTGGCCACGCCTTTGGCGGTCGTGATCGTGTTGATCGGCATCATCGACATCATTTTCGCCGTCGATTCGATCCCGGCGATCTTCGCGATCACGACGGACACGTTCATCGTGCTCACGTCGAACGTGTTCGCCGTGCTGGGTCTTCGGGCGATGTATTTTCTGCTCGCAGGGATGCACGAACGCTTCCACCTGCTCTCCTACGGCCTCGCACTGATTCTCCTCGTCATCGGCACGAAGATGCTCCTGATCGACGTCTATAAGGTGCCGGTCGTTTGGTCGTTGAGCATCACGGGCACGATTCTCGCCGGGACCATGCTGCTGTCGCTCGCGATTCCGCCGAAGCCGGGCGCGGCGCGCGGTGCGTACCCGTTCGCGAGGAAAAAGCAGCCGCAGGAACGGACGTGATCCTGCACTTGGCGAGAGTCATCTTCTTCCGCTTCCTCACCGCCATAAACGCCACTTGCGCCACTCGCGTAGATCGAGCGGCATTCGCACGATCGGCGGAGGTGCCGCGACTCTGAAGCCTTGCGTTCCTTTGCGGACCGCATCGCGCGCGTCCTCGAACGCGACGCCCGCGAACACCATGATATCCGCGGCGACCATGCGCAGCGCGCTGATGGCCGGTGCGAGGCTTGCGCTCGGCGGCGGTGCCCCTGCGGGGAACGCCTGAGTCACTTCGAATGCGCGGTCGGCGACCTTTTGTCTCGCGACGCGGTCGTCGAGGCCCTGCGCCAGATCCCTCAACGCTTGCGAGAGCTCGCGCACGTGCGGCGCGAGTCGATCGCCATCCGCCGGCCCAAGCAGCAGCGCACTGCGGGCGAGCGTCAAGCAACTGTTACCTAGCAAATCCAAATGACTCGCGCTTTCGCTCTCCCGAGCCAACAACTCGAGCCGCGAGCGCCACACGAGCGAATGGCGCGTCGAGCGTGCGCTCAGTTTTCGCACGCGTCCGAGCTCCGCGAGCCGGTCGCGGAGCTGGCGCAAGAGACGCATCGCGCGTTCGGCCGGTGCATCGACGTGGCGTTCCAGCGCTCGGGCGGTCATTTCCAACCCATCGGCCATGTCTCTGAGCGCCAGCCTTTCGGCGCGACGGAGCAAGGCGACCGGTTCGGGCGAAAACAAGAATTGACTGAAGCTCAGCGCGACACCCGCCCCGATGAGCGCGTCGATCAACCGCTGCACTCCGACGGTGCCGTCGGCGGCGACGACGGTCAGAATGGCGCCGGCCGCGGCTTGCACCACTACGATTCGTGCGCCCCCGAGCATGCGCGCGAGCGCCGTCGCGCAAAAGATCGCGATTGCGAGCGTGAGCGGGCCGCCGCCGAGCGCGGCGCTCGTGAGCTCGCCGACGACGATCCCAAGGATCACGCCGTACAGCAGCCGCAGCGCCATCAAGCCGCGCTCCGGCAAAGATGCGCTCAACGCTGATACGGCCGCGATCGGTGCAAAGAAAGGATCGTCATGCCCTGCAATGTGTACGGCGCAGAGCCAGGCGATCGTCGCCGCAAGCACGGTCTGGCTCAGCGTCCACAGATGCTCTCTCAGTCGACGCACGCCTCGGCGAATCAAACGCCGTGCGCGTTCCATCAAGTCGATATCGCCGCGTGAGGCGCTCACGTTGTTCTTGTGTGTTCGACGAAGTCGGGCATGCAGTTGCTGCACTCGACGGTGCAGCGGGTCATGGAACGGTCGGTTGCATTATCGCAGAGCCAGTGACGCTGGAGGAGATCCTCGAGCGCAGCAGGATGGCTTGCAAGATCGAGGTCTCGCGCAGCTACGTGCGTGCACTCCGGTAGGACTTCAGCGCGAGGCCGAAGACGATATCGGAGACCCCTTGGAAGATGAGATCGACAGCAAGCACGATCCCGAGCATGAACAGCGAGCTCACCGGCCAGCCAGCGACGATAATGATCCCGACGACGATGCTGACGACGCCCGAAGCGACGATCCAGCCCCATCCGCTCGTCGGACGCGAGCGCACACCGCTCGCGATGCGAAACAGACCCGCCACAACTAAAGAAAAAGCGAGCAGCAGCGTGAGGGCCTGCGCGGCCAACATCGGATTGTAGAAGGCGAATGCGCCTGCCGCGGTGTAGATCACACCGCTGATGAGCCAGAACAAGAACCCGCCCCACTTGCGAAAGCGAATCGCCGCTGCGATCTGTGCAAGCCCGGCGACGATCATCAGCGCGCCGATGAAGAGAACCGAGGCGATCGTCGCCGCCAGGAGATTCCCCAGCGCCAACACGCCAAGGAAGAACAGTGCGACGCCGAGTGCGACGAACCATCCCCACCGCAGCCGAAAGTCGAAAGTGCGCTCGTCGAATCGAGTGTCCGAAGCGGTCGCTACTCTGGCCATGATCCTCACCCCTGCTGGTCGACGACCTCGACGATGCACTGTACGGACAATGGCGAGCCTTGCAGCTACGTAGGAAGCGCAATCGCTGCCGCGCGTTGCGCCGCATCGCGATGGCCAGGGAACTAGATGGTTACAAGCTGACGGTATACGCCCGCTCGCGACCATTCTGGATGAGCTCGGCGTGGACGATGAAACGCCGCGGCGCCGAACCGACGAAATAGAACGGGTAGCAAGTGACGAGCGTCAACATGGGTTTCTCGGTCGGGGCGAGCACTTCTACTGCAGTCGGATCGACGACGGCGGTGGCTACGATCCGATACGTTTGAACTTCGCGCAGCGTCGTAAGCTGTACACGGTCGCCGATGCGAACATCCTTGAGCGCTCGGAAGTAACCGTCGCGATGCGCGGCGAGACCGATGTTGCCGAGCTCGCCGATGCGTGCGGTGCCTTCGATGCGGCCTGCGCCTTTATCGAGGTTCCTGTGATTCGTTCCTTCGAACACCGGTACGCGGAGGTCTACGGAGGCGATGCTCAGGACGGCTTGCGGACGATCCCGCACAGTATTCGAGGCACGACGCCATGCGTCGATCCGAGACGCCGACCACAGAGACATATCCGGCGTGTGCGGCGACGCGCTCGCATGGAATGGCTCGTCGATCAGCGCTTCGCGCGCCTCCTCGAGCGTTGCGATCCCTTCGAGACGTGCGCGCTCCGACGAGACGCGCGCGCTCCCATAGATCGCGAGCAGCGCGAGCCCGACGATCCATGCAATTCTTTCCAGCCACATCAACATGGCTAGCAGACCGGAATGGGAGTCTGCTACCGCTTGCGCCAAGCGCGCAAAGTGCCGGCGATCCCCAGCATCAGCAGACCCGACACTGCGATCCACGGCAAGCCGCTCGCCGTTGAGGGCAATACGCCTGCCATGCGATCCGGCTCCTCTTCCTCTGTCGCCTGCTCCGCTGCCGCGATCGGAACGTCGACGGCTTGCGATTCCTGCGTGTTTGCGAGCTGCTCGTCCGGGTAGAACTGCGCGGTCATTCGATCCTCGGGTACGTAGAACGTCAGCCGATCGCCTCGCCGCAGATCCGAAACGGGAATGGGCTTGCCGTCCATATATACGGTCGTGCCTTCCGGCGGTTGCATCTGAACGCGACCGCCGCCGGTGAAGTCGACGTCGAGCACCGAGGTGCGCGCGCTGCGTACAGTGCCTTCGAATTTCACGTACTTCTTACCGTTGCGCTCCTCGACGGACCGGCATGCGGAATCGATGTTCGGATAACGCTCGAGCATGGCGTCCGACCACTGCACATCCTCGCAGCTGTTCGAAGTCGTCGTGAAAGAACGATCGATGTTGCTCTGCGCGGCGGCCGTCAGGGCCCATAGGCATGCGATGAGAGCGGTTGAGAGCAGATGAGCACGCATGTTTCCCTCCAGGATGTGCGAGCTTGACGCACGAACACTGACTGACGCGGGAGCCCGCGTGCTTGTTCCGCGCCGACGCCGAGGCTAGAAGATGCTTCGAACGAGCCACTCGCCCGCCGTACCGACGGCCGACATTACGAGCGCGCCCCCGAGCGCCCACCCGAAGCTATCGATCTTGAGGTGATCCGTCAGCTTGTCCGTGAGCACGAGCAAGATCGCGTTGATGACCCAGCGCGTGATGAACGCGAGCAGCCAGGCAATTCCGAGCGTGAGGACGGTGAAAACGGCGAACAGGAGCCAGCCGAGGAAGAA
>JAAYXG010000683.1 GCA_012516015.1 Lysobacteraceae bacterium
ACCGAAGGTCGACAGCGCACGCGCCGCTTTCCGACCCAAGCCCCAGGCCCCGAGCCCCAAGCCCAGAGCTCGAGCCCCAAAACCAGTCGTTCATTCGAAATTGAGCTTCCGACGTGCTTCGTACGCGGCGACGCATTCGGGCAAGTCGTCGAACATTCGCGGCTGCATGCGGCCATTTGGCAGGCGTACGGCATCGCCGTAGTCGCTCCAGAAACGCTCGCAATATTCAGGATCGTTTCGCTTGTCCGCTTTGCATTTGGCGATCTCGGCGTCGCGCAGCGGCTTGAGCCGTTCCTCGCGGGCAGCTTCGCAGCGCGCCTCGAGAGCAGCGACTTCGGCCTCGTCGAGCGAGTCGGCGTTCAGAGCGAGCGCCCACAATGCGATTCCGAGCGCGACGAGCGGCTGTTTAAATCTCATGCGATGGTGTAAGAGAAACCGTGTTGTCGAGCTCGGCGCACCGCGAGCTTCGCTCGCGAATACGCCGATACTCAATAGTCTACCGGTTCGATCGCGCGCGTAGGCTCACTCGTTCCGCATTTCATCCGCGGCGTCGTTCACGCCGTCGCGCATTTCGTCGACCGCATCGTCGATCTTATTGCTCGTGGATTCTTCGCCTTCCTTGACCGTATCCACGGCTTCGTCGATCTCCTCTCCCGCTCGCTCCATCGTGCCTTCACGTTCGCAGCCGGCAAGTCCCGCGAACAACGCGGCCGAAAGCAATCCAGCGAAAATCATGTGCTTGTTCATCGATCACCTCAAATATGTGCTTGGTCGTCCGACGAACGTGCACACGGCGCTGGGAGTTCCTGACGCGCCGAAGGTGCCCGATCGATTCTTCGCGCCCAAGCTATTCAGGAACCGGCGAAATTCTTGGCGCGTTGCATCACCAAGGATGCAATCGACGCGCGATTGTGATGCGCGTCAGTCGACTTGGAGGTTCGGAATGCTTTCGTGGGCTTTGACGTTCTTCGTCGTCGCGATCATTGCAGCGGTGCTGGGCTTTACGAGCGCGGCCGGAGTGGCGGCGAGCATCGCGAAGGTCTTGTTCTTCATCTTCTTGGTGCTCACGCTCGTCGCGCTCGTGGCCGGTGCGCTACGCGGGAGACCCCCGATCTAGACTCGGGGACTTGGGCCGATCGATCGCGAAGCGATCGCGCGCTCAGGTGAACAGCAGCGCTTGGCTGACGGCCACGCGAACGGTCTCGGGAACGAAAGGCTTCGTGACCAAGAACGTCGGCTCGGGTCGCTCGCCCGTCAACAGGCGTTCCGGATAGGCCGTGATGAAAACGATCGGCACTTGAAGCTCGCTCAGGATCTGACGAACGGCGTCGATACCGGAGCTGCCGTCCGCGAGCTTGATGTCCGCCAGCACGAGCCCGGGTTCCGTCCGCCGCGCTGCGCGCACGGCCTCATCGCGCGTCGTCGCAATCGCGGCGACCGAATGTCCCATCTCTTTCACGATACTCTGCAGGTCGAGCGAGATGATCGGCTCATCTTCGATGATGAGCACTCGAGTGCTCGGCTGATTGGAAATCTCGCGCACTGCCTGGCCGACCATTCCTTTGACCTGGTCTTCCGCCACACCGAGGATGCGCGCGGTGTCGCTGACATTGAACCCTTCCATGGCAGTCAGGAGGAGGGCTTGGCGATGTTGCGGCGTGAGCTGCCCGAGGCGCCGCTCCACGCTCGCGGAGCCCGCAGTCGTGCTCGCGACGCCTTTGGACTCCACATCGGTCGTGGACCAAATCGTGTGGAACAAGCGATAGAGGCCGACTCGCGGCGAAGCGGTCGGATCGAGCACGGAGGTATCCGCGACGATCGCCTCCAAACACGCACGAACATGCGCATCGCCGCTTTTCTGCGAGCCGCACAGCGCCCGCGCGTAGCGGCGCAAATAAGGCAAATGCTCGGCGATGGCGTGAGACAAGGCCATAGGGACTCCTAAGGTTCTTTATAGCGCAGCATTGCGCGCGCACGTAATTGCGGTAGTACTATGTACGAAAGGGGTGAAAGGTTCCGCATCACATGGAACTTTTGCAATGGAAGGGCGTTCGGACTCACTAACTAGACGTCTTTCAGCCCTTGTGCACGGCGACATGTCGTCGACGTGGGTTCTACCAAGCCATGATCATGAGCGAAAAGTTCAAGCCAGGGGAGCCGGAAAACACGGCTACTGCAAATCCGTCCGAGCAAGTGCCCGACTGGCTGAGCAATCGGCTGCGGCGAATGTTCACGGAAGTCATGGACGAGCCGGTGCCCGAAGAGTTCAAGGAGCTGCTTCGCAAGCTCGAAGACAAGGAGCGCGGTTCCTGAGGAACCTCGCCCGGAGCAATCATGATCGTGGAAGACAAGTTCCTAGAACAGGTGACCGCTTTGTTGCCCGCGCTGCGCGCCTTCGGTCGCTCGCTCTGCGGAGACCCTGCGCGCGCGGACGACCTCGTGCAAGACACGGTCCTCAAAGCATGGACCAATCGCGAACAATTCCAATCTGGTAGTAATCTGAAGGCGTGGCTGTTTACCATCCTGCGCAATTGCTATTACTCGGAGCTCAGGCACCGCAAGTTCGAGATCGAAGATCCGGACGGCATTTGCGCGTCGCAGGTCGCGATCTCTCCGGACCACGATGCCAAGCTTCACCTTCGCGATTTGAGCCGCGCACTGCAGCACCTGCCGCCGGATCAGCGCGAAGCGTTGATTTTGGTTTGCGCGACGGGTCTGTCTTACGAGGAAGCGGCGGATGTTTGTCAGGTCGCGGTCGGTACGATCAAGAGTCGTATCGCGCGCGCTCGCGACCGACTCGTCGAGTTGTTGGGCGACGATGCGGCGCAGGTCACGGGTACGTTGCCCGTCGTCAACAACCTAAGCGAACCCGAGAACCTGACCGCTCAGCGCACCCCTTAGATCGCAGGGCCGCTGCTTGAAGACTTCGAAGCCAAGCGCGGCTGCCCGCCGGTGGTTCGGTCGCAACGCAGGCTTGCGCCCGCGGCTCGTGCTGATCGTCGGCATCGCGATGCTCGCGCCAGGCGCGCTCGCCGTGCTGCAGGCGATCAACAGCTTCAACAACAGCATGCGGACGTTGGAGCAGAGCCTCGCACAGGCGGCCCAGCTTTCCGCAACCGAAGAAGTCGGCATGATCGCCGCATCGCGCGAGATCCTCACGAGTCTCGCCCAGCACCCGGATGTGCAGGCGGGATCCGGCATCGCGTGCCGACGAGCTCTGCAACGAGCGATCGGTGGGCTCAATCAATATGAAGGGGCGGCGGTCGTGAATGCCGCCGGCGAGATGACGTGCACCTCGGCGCCGCTCCGCAAACCGGTGCGCGTGGACGATCGCGACTGGTTCCGCGACGTCACGGGAGGCGCCGAGTTCACTGTCAGCGACCTGCTCGTCAATCGCTGGCTCGATAAGTGGGGCATCGTCACCGCAGTACCGCTGCCCGATGCGAACGATGGGGCGAACGGTGCGGTCGCGCTGTTCATCAATCTCGATTGGTTGACTGGGCGCTACAAGAAAGCTGCACCCGGCGACGATACGGCGCTCGCGCTGCTCGACAGCAAGGGCGAGGTGTTGAGCGATGCGCCCTCGAGCTCGCTACAGTCGCGCCTGCCCGCGCGCGACGTCATTGCGACCCATCTGAATAAGCGCACGACCGAGGTTCAGGCGCGCGCCTTTCGAGCGCGCGCCGTCGACGGCACGTGGCGTCTCTATGCGATCAGCCCGCTGCTCGAAGGACGAATCTTCGTCATTTTGGGCACGCCCGTGCTGACTGCGGTGGGGCCGCTTGCATTGCAGGTTGCATGGGGCGTGCTCACGCCATTTCTCATGTGGGCGCTCGCGATCGCCGTCGTCTGGTTCGGCATCGAGCACCTGGTCGTACGCTGGATCACGTATCTCGAGCGCATCACGTCCGCCTATGCCTCGGGTCGACATGGGGTGCGGCCCGAGCGCGTCAGTGCGGCGCCCGCGGAAATTCGCAGCCTCGGAGAGACGTTCTCGCGCATGGCGGATCTCATTTCATCGCGCGAATCGGAGCTGCGCGATTCGCTCGCGCAGAAGGAGCTCTTGGTTCGTGAAATCCATCATCGCGTGAAGAACAACCTGCAGCTCGTGATGAGCTTGCTGAACCTGCACGCACGGCGCATCCGCGATCCGCGCGCGGAAGAGGCATTTGCAGAAGCTCGCAGCCGCATCAACGCGCTCGCGACTCTGCATCGACGCCTGTACGAATCGGAGAGCCTGCAAGAAATCGATCTGCACTGGTTCCTCGAAGACCTTTGTGCCGAATTGCGCCGGGGCGGATTGTCGCGCGGCCGAAACGTCGAGCTCGTCGTCGAGTCGCCGAGCGAGGTAATCGGGCCGGAGCTCGCGGTACCGCTCGGGTTGCTCGTCACCGAGGCAATCACGAATGCGTACAAGCACGCCTTCGCCGATCGGACACACGGGCGCATCACCGTGCAAGTCGAACGGGACTCGCCGGAGTATTTGTTGATTCGCATCCGCGACGATGGCTCCGGTTTCGATCCGGAAAATTTGAGCACGGATTCCACCGGGCTCGGACGTTCGCTCATCGACGCGTTCGTGCGCCAGCTTCACGGCGAGCTCGAGATCAAGTCCGATAACGGCACGGTCGTGGAAGTGCGCTTTCCGGCACCCGTGCAGCTGCGCGGAGAGGTCAAGCGCACGGCCTGATATCGGTTGACAGTGACGGCAAGAGAACGGCTTTCACTTTTCCGACCGTTCCGTCAACCGTCAACTGTCCTATCAAAGGTGCGACAATACGCACCATCCATGTCCAAACCTTCACGCCGCGCCGCCTTGCGCGTGCTTGCGCACGCCGACTTTCGCCACTTCCTCGTCGCACGTTTGCTCGCCACGCTTGCCGCGCAGATGCAGATCGTTGCGGTCGGCTGGCAGCTCTACGAGATCACCCGAGACCCGCTCGATCTGGGTCTGATCGGCTTGTCTCAGTTCGTTCCGTTCGTGCTGCTCATCTTGCCCGCGGGCCAATCGGCCGATCATTACGATCGACGACGCATCTTGATGCTGTGCTATGCGCTCGAAGGTCTCTGCGCACTGCTGCTGCTCGCCTATACGATCGCCGAAGTGAGGGTCGCATGGCCCGTGTTCGCCGCGATGCTCCTGCTCGGCGGAGCGCGAGCGTTCTCGATGCCGAGCGGACAAGCGCTGCTGCCGAACCTCGTGCCGCACGACGATTTCACACGTGCGGTGGCGCTCAATTCGTCGGTGTACCAGATCGCAACGGTGGTCGGACCCGCGTTGGGAGGTGTGCTCTATCTTGCAGGGCCTCAAGTCGTGTACTCGAGCGTGCTTGCGCTCGCGGTCATAGCCGCCTTGTTGATGATTCGTGTGCGCAGAGGCGCGCGCGAGGCGACCAGCGCACGCGAGCCAGCCAATTTGCGGACGCTCTTGTCCGGTTTGCGATTCGTTCGTTCGAAGCCGGTCGTGCTCGGCGCGATTTCGCTCGATTTGTTCGCAGTGTTCTTCGGAGGTGCGGTCGCACTGCTCCCCATCTATGCGAGCGACATCCTGTCCGTCGGACCGGGCGGCCTCGGCTTGCTGCGCACCGCGCCCGGTATCGGCGCGGGGCTCTGCGCGGTCGCGCTCGCCGTATGGCCAGTGACGAGACACGTCGGCCCGTGGATGTTCGGCGGCGTCGGAATGTTCGGTGTCGCGACGATCGTCTTCGGCATCAGCACGAGCTTCGTGCTTTCGTTGTTCGCGCTCGTCGTTCTCGGTGCGGCCGACATGGTGAGCGTCTACGTGCGTCATCTGCTCGTACAACTC
>JAAYXG010000684.1 GCA_012516015.1 Lysobacteraceae bacterium
AATCCGTCGCCGGCGGAAGTGGCTGAGCTGATCGCGAGCGAGCTGTATTTCGGCGACAAGAACGAGGACCCTGCGAATTTCCGCGTCATCGTCGACGGTCGCCGCAAGAACGTCGCGCGTCTGAAAACCAACGGCTTCGATCTTTCCAGCTCGTACCGCTGGAGCGCCGGCGCGAACTACTTCAGTGCGGCGCTCAATGCGACCTACGTGCTGAGCTTCGAACGTGCCCAGACGCCGACCGCGCCGTTGCGCGAAGAGGTGGACACCATCAACAACCCGTTGCGTTTCCAAGCGCGCGGCCAGCTGGGCTGGGCTCGCGGCGGGCTGTCGGCCAACGCGTTCCTGAACTACTTCGGTGACTACACGAACAATCAGGTGGCCGGCTCGCCGGAAGTCGACGATTACATGACGGTTGACCTCAATGTCAGCTACGACCTCGGCAGCGCCTTCCCTTCCGAGGCGTTCCGCGACCTGAGCCTGACGCTCAACATCCAGGACGTGCTCGATGAAGAGCCGCCCGTCGTGCTGAACGGCAACCTGGCGTTCGACCCGCAGGTGGCGAGCACGATCGGTCGCTTCGTCTCTCTCGAGCTGCGCAAGCGATGGTAATGCGAGCGGCGGCGGTGCTGCTGTGCGCGCTGGCTTCGGTCAGCGCGCACGCGGCGGAGCAGGACGAAGCGAAGCTACAGGAGCTCGAGCGCCGACTCGAACGCGTCGAAGCGATCAAGGCGATCGAGCGACTGCAGTCGATCTACGGGTACTACCAAGATCGCTTCCTGTTCGACGAACCGCCGACGCTGTTCACGAAAGATCGGCCGTCCGCGCACTATGACGACGGCGTCTGGGAGGGCACGGCAGGGATCGATCGTTTGTGGCGCGGGTACTTTCGCAAGACGCTCGCACGAGGCACGAAGGGGCCGATCGCAGGCGAGCTGTTCGATCAACCCCAGATGCAGGGCGTGATCACCGTCGCGGAGGATGGACGAACCGCGACGGCGACTTTTCGCACGCTAGGGCGGCGGGTCGTGTACGGCAAACACGAAGAATGGATTGCCGGCCTCTACCGCAACGACTACGTGAACGAGGACGGCGTCTGGAAATTCAAGACGCTGCGCTACTGCACCCTATGGTCGGCGCCGTACACTCAGGGTTGGAAGGATGTCGCGCCCGTGAAGCGCGAGCGTTGGCGGTTGTATCCGCGCAATCCGCAGGGACCGGATCGATTGGCGCGCGAAGAAGAACGATGTCCTGCCGGCTATCCGCAGCTCGATACGAGCGAGCTCGATTTTGCTCATCCCGTGACCGGCGAGACGCTGCGCGAGATTGCCTCGAGGGTACAGCCATGACTCATCGCGTGTTCGCCAGTGCGGCACTCGGCGCGCTCTTCGTATTCGGCGCGAGCGCGGCGCTCGCTCAGAGCGATGCACGATTCGAGCGACTCGTCGAGCGTGCGCAACGGGTTGCCGATGTGATCGAGATCGAGCGCTTGAAATCGGTGTACGGCTATCAGCAGGACAAGTCGCTCTTCAGCGAGCAAGTGGATCTGTTCGCGAACGAAGGCGCGTACGCGATCTTTCAGAACGGCAAGTTTCGGGAGCATGAAGGCCTGCGGCGCCTGTGGTATGGCCATTGGGCGCGGCTGACCGCCGGCACGCTGATGCATCTCGATGGATTCTTGAACGATCACTTCATCGTACAGCCCGTGATCACCGTTGCCCCCGACGGCAAGAGTGCGAAGGCACGCTTCCGCGCGCGCGATTACGTCTTCAACTACACGGCGCCGTTTCCTCATCCGCCGCAACACAAGACCGCAGCGGATGCGCAGGATCACTATACGGAGGAGGGCAAGATCAAAGGCGCCGGGCCGCTGAACTTGATTCAGGATCTGATCTACGAGAACGAATACGTTCGCGAAGACGGCTTGTGGAAGATGAAAGGGCTGACGATCTGCATCTACGCGAACGGCACGTACGGACGCGGTTACGCGGACCTACCGATTCCTGGGCAAATGGGCAATCCGCCTGATGCCAAGCCGGGCGATCGCTACACCATCGACCTCACGGATACGCAGCCGGAACGCTCGAAAGAGCTCTTTCCCGGCAATCCGGTCGGCCCTGACGAAGTGATCTCCGCGGAAGACCTCGGCTGCTATATCGCGAAGAGTCACACCATGTCGCGCTCCGCGGTGTATCCGTTTCATTACGTCAATCCGGTGACTCAGCAGCCCGTGTTGTGGAAGAACGACCCATGACAGTACGCAAGCAGATGAAGCGAAGCACTTCGCTCCTGTCGTTCGCGGCGCTGCTGCTTGCTACCGCCGTGTCGGCACAGAGCGCAAGCGACGATGCGCTGAGACCGCACTTGCAGGCACAGCCGCATTTGCCCGTGATCACGGTCGCGAACTATCCGAAGCCGACGAACCTCGAAGAGCTCGATGCGTATGTCGCGCGGCTCGAAGCCGTCGAAGCCATGAAGCGTCTGCAGTACGCGTTCGGCTACTACCTGGAGCGCGGTTACGTCGATGCGGTCGCCGACCTATTCG
>JAAYXG010000685.1 GCA_012516015.1 Lysobacteraceae bacterium
CCCCCGCGCGAAGATCATGAAAGCGATGGCGCGCAAGATCGCGACCCGCCCGGAGCACCAGCGGATCTTCGAAACGTTGAGCGCAGTCGAAGCCGCATTCATCGAGCGGACCGCCGCCAAGCGCCGAGCACTACGCGCCAACATGGAGTTCTACAAAGGCGTCGTGTTCCTTGCGCTCGGGATCCCCAAAGAGCTCTTCACCGCCACTTTCGCCGCCGCGCGCGTATTCGGCTGGGTGGCGCATACGATCGAGCAGCGGCAGGACAACCGCATTATCCGCCCCTCTGCGCTTTACATCGGGCCCGCTCCTCGTGACTCGTGATTCGCGGGCAGCAAGAAGGGCGGGTCGCTCGCGACGCTCTTACGACCCGCGAATCACGAATCACACGTCACGAGTATTGCTTGGCGAACCCGGGCAGCTCTATAGTTGAGTCATGCAAGACACTCTCTCGATCGCGCACGCTTCGCACCTCAGCGTAGTCGCCCTGGTCGTCGTCGTAGACACGACGCCGTAGGGGAGCTTGCATCCAGACATCAAACCCCCTCCGGCGTAAGCCGGCGGGGGTTTTCTTTTGCTTGCCGGTGACGTCGAAGGGCTTCGAACCAGAAGGAAGCCACATGCAAACCACCGGTGCCGAGCTCATCGTCAAGCTCTTGGAAGATCGCGGAATCCGTCTCGTCGCAGGCATTCCGGGCGGCGCCGTCCTGCCGCTCTATTCCGCGTTGGCAGAATCGCGCTCCATTCGCCACATCCTGGCACGGCACGAACAGGCCGCGGGTTCATCGCGCAAGGCATCGCACGGGTCAGCGGCCGCGCGGCCGTGTGTCTCGCAACCTCCGGCCCGGGCGTGACGAACCTCGTTACCGCAATCGCCGATGCGAAGCTCGATTCCGTTCCGCTCGTTGCCATCACCGGACAAGTGCCGACTTCGCTGATCGGCACCGATGCGTTCCAAGAGGTCGCGACGCTCGACATCGTGCGTACGGTCACGAAGCGCAGCCATTTCGTGAGGCGAGCCGAAGAGCTGCCCGACGTGTTCGAAGATGCGTTCACGATTGCCGAAAGCGGCCGGCCGGGCCCCGTTCTCATCGACGTGCCGAAAGATGTGCAGACGCAGGCCGTATGGCTTGCGTCGAAACCACGCGCGCAGTCGCCGACCGTATCGACTTACTCGGCGAACGCTGCCGCCTACGATAGAGCCGCGGACTTGCTCGCCGCCTCGAAGCGTCCGGCGATCTATGTCGGCGGAGGGGTCGTGAAGGCGCGCGCGCATCATCTCGTGCAGGCGCTCGCCGAACGCATGCAGGCGCCCGTCACGATGACCTTGATGGCGCTCGGCACGCTGCCGCCAGAGCATCCGCTCAACATCGGGATGCTCGGCATGCATGGCGCGCGCTTCACGAATCGCGTGCTCGCGGAATGCGACGTGCTGCTCGCCATCGGCGCGCGCTTCGACGATCGCGCGATCGGGAAAGCCTCAGCGTTCGCGCCGAACGCAAAGATCATCCACATAGACATCGACGCGCGCGAGCTCGGCAAGATCAAGGCGCCCACGCTCGCAATTCATGCGGATGCCTCGAGCGCGTTGCATGAGCTGCTAGCTCGGGTGAGGGAGACGGATACCCGCGAATGGCTGGCACGCGTTCGCCATCTCAAGCGCCGGTTTCCGCTGCAGATGCCGCGCGCGCACGAGACCTGCACTCCCTATGGGATCGTACGCGCGATCGCAGAGCTCGCACCGACACAGTCCATCGTGACGACGGACGTGGGCCAACATCAAATGTGGGTCGCTCAAGCGTTTCCCTTTGCCGACCCGCAGCGATGGCTCACATCCGGCGGTTTGGGCACGATGGGATTCGGCTTGCCTGCAGCGATCGGTGCCGCACTTGCCGCACCGCAGGCGACGATCCTGTGCTTTACCGGCGACGGAAGCTTGCTGATGAACATCCAGGAGCTCGCAACGCTCGCCGAGCTCGATGCGAACATCAAGGTCATCGTGCTCGACAACGCGGCGCTCGGGCTCGTCAAGCAGCAACAGAACCTTTTCTACGCGCGGCGCGAGATCGCATCCACGTATGCAAGATCGACCGATTTCGTTCGCGTCGCGAGTGCCTTCGGCGTTCCCGCATGCGATCTCGAGGAGGAACCGTGCGCTCGGGACGCGCTGCGCCGCGCGCTCGACGCCCGAGGTCCCGCGCTCGTGCGCGTGCCGATTGCAGCCGATGAGATTGCGCTTCCAATGGTGCCACCCGGTCGCGCGAATCACGAGGCGCTAGATCACGAGCATGTCCATGAGCTCGAAGCACCGCAATGCGGCTGATCGACAGGCGAACGTTCATCGAAGCCGGTGAGCGCACTCCATCGCCCAGCGCGCTGCGTCTTGCGCGGCACAAGTGGCACTAGTAACGTGTGTCGCCGTACTCGCCCGTCATTTGTCCTCCGTATGACTTCATCCAGCGGAAGCCGCTTCCGACTCGACGAGCACGCGCTGCACGCAAGCGCATTGCGAGCTCAGGTGCTCGAGCGATGCCGCCGCACGCTGCGCCACGACATCAACAATGCCGTTCAGAGCATTCACTCCGGGCTCGAGCTGCTCGGCAAATGCATTGCCTCGTCGGAAGTCGCGCGTGTGTCGCCGCAGGAATGCGTTGCGCTCCTGCAGCAGCAGTTCGTCACGCTGCGCGAGACGCTCGATCGGTTGGTGAGTGAGATTGCGGAACCCGCGCCCGATCCGGACACTTTCGACGTGTCGGCGCTTACGGACGAAGCGCTGCAACTGCTTCGGCATGAACGCGCCGCTTCCAACGCGAAGATCCACATCGAATCGGGGATCACGGCATATGCTCGCAGCGGGAACATCCGCACCGTCGTGCTGGCGCTGCTGCTCGATGCGATCGATCATGCACCGCGCGACGCCACGCTCGAGCTCGCCGTTTCGCAGCAGAACCAAGAGGCGATCGTCACGATCAAGAGCGCACGATCATCGATGACTGCTGACGAGACGAGCGCGAGCCCTCTCATTCGGCTGATCAAATCTGTGCTTGCCTCGGAAGGCGTCGACCTTCGTATCCAGCGAGCTGGCGGAGCGGTCAACATGACCTTACACCTTCCGTCTCCGGCCGATCGGAGGTCCGTACGGCCTACGCCGCGAGACGCCGTGCGCGTGCTCATCGCGGATCGCAATCCGGATGCAGCGGATAGCCTTGCAATGATTCTGCAACTCGAAGGCATGCAGGCACAAACGCTCTACAGCGGCGAGCAGTTGCAGCACGTGCTCTCGACGTTCGCACCGGACATCGCTCTGATCGACGTCGACCTGCCGGGGTGCGACGTCTACGAGGTCGCACGTGCCGTCCGCGAGCAAGACGCCGATCGTCCTCTGCTCGCACAGGTGTCGAGCACGGATCTCGCGAAGCACGCTGCCTTCGACGCTCAACTGTTGCGCCCGGTCGAATGGTCGCAACTACAGGCACTGATCGCGCAGGCGAGAGAACAGAACCGATAGCGCGTCGCAGCTCACTGCGACGATCGAGTTCGACGGTCGAAGACGTCGGACGCTTCATCTCGATCGCGATCCGGTCGCATGGAAAGCTCGAGGCGCGCGGCTTTTCCGCGCAATCTCGACGTCCCGGGCGACTTCGTCTCGCACCAAGGCCCAATGGAAGAGATTGTCGTCGTTGGCGACGAATGCATTGTGATTGTAGTGCGTCAGCGGCATATCTCGATAAAGCGGACGGGTGATCTTCACGACTTCATCCCAATGCGCGAGCGCGCGCGAGAGATGCTC
>JAAYXG010000686.1 GCA_012516015.1 Lysobacteraceae bacterium
CGAAAGCTCTCCAGCCCCAAGATGCTAGAAGATCAGGTCGATGACGCCGAAGACGACGAGCAAGCCGATCACGAAGATGATGCCGACGATCCAGCCAAGAATCTTGAGCATGAATGTCTCCACCGCGAGCCGTCAGTATGACGCAGGGAGATTGCCGTCAGTTCCATGCCACGGCGAAGCTCGATCCTCGTTACCTCGCTTCAGGCATTAGAAATACGCGCCGCGCCGTGGCGCTCCCAAGTCGCGTCGGGTCGTACCACTGCAGGAGGAAGTTCGGGGCGAGCAGATCCGGATGGCGCTCGAGGAAATCGCTTTCGCTCGCATTCGGGTCAGCTTCGAGACGCTCTGCGATTACGGACATGAATGCGACCGTCACGGTCATGTTGAACTTGTGCGGCACACCGGCGGCAGCCGCGAGCCGGCGGATCCCCGCAACATATCGCTCCACTGCCTCGAGATACGGTGCTTGCCGCAGCAAGACAACCGCTGCGGCGATGTGCGCTCGGTGATCGAACGCGTGCGGATCCAAATCTCCGGACTCGAACTGCTGCAGAAGCTCATTCGTCGTCATTCGCGGGCTCCCGGAGGTTGTGACTGTCGGCCGCCGTCAGCGTGTGTCCATACACGCTCCGCAGCTTCTTGATCTGCGCAAGCGTCTGCGGCGAGAACGGCACCTTTCCTTCGAAGGAATGAAGCACGATGCCTTCGATGAGCTCGCCGAGTCCAATATCCAAATAGGCGGCAAGCCCCTTGAGCACCTGAAGCGTCTGCTTCTCGATGCGAATACCGGTCTGGACGCGTTTTATGTCCTTGTACATTGGTACCACGTTACCATAGTCCCGCCGTTTCTCGCAAGGTTTGCGCGCATCTGCGAACGGCTCGCCTCGCAATCGCGGCGACGTTTTCGGATACCCGCACGCCCATGGATCTGTAGACTGGCGGCACGCTGGCGTCCCGAGGAGCGATCTCATGAAAGTAGGATTCATCGGCATCAGCAGGATGGGTGCGGGAATGGCGGCGAACCTGATCAAGGCCGGGCACGAGGTAACGGTCTACAACCGCACGCCGGAGAAGGCGCGCGCGCTCGAACCTCTCGGCGCGCGCGTGGCGAGCCGGATCGACGAGGCATGCGGCGCCGAGGTCGTCGTCACGATGGTCGCCGACGATCGCGCGCTGAGCGACATCGTGTTCTCGGATTCCGGATTGAGCGAGGCACTCGCGCCCGCTTGCATTCATCTCTCGATGAGCACGATCAGTGTCGCACTCGCGGAGAAATTGACGGAGGCGCATGCCCGCGCCGAACAGCGGTTCGTGTCCGCGCCGGTATTCGGTCGGCCGGATGCCGCGGCGGCAGGCAAGCTGTTCATCGTCGCAGCCGGCGCATCGGACGTACTACAACGCCTCGACCCGGTGCTGAGCGCCATAGGGCAGTCGACGCTCGTCGTCTCGGAACATCCGCGCGATGCGAACCTCGTGAAGATCACCGGCAATTTCATGATCGCATCGATGACACACACCTTCGGCGAAGCCATTGCGCTCGTCCGCAAAGCCGGCATTCCGGCGCGGACATTTGTCGAGGCGATGACGACGACGATCTTCAATGTGCCGATCTATAAGGGCTACGGCGGACTGATCGCGAACGAGCAATTCTCGCCGGCGGGGTTTGCGGCGGTGCTCGGCCGCAAGGACGTGGGGCTCGTCCTGGAAGCCGCGAACGAGCTGGGTGTTCCCATGCCGCTCGGCAATCTGCTGCACGAACGGCTCTCCAGGTTGATCGACGAAGGCGGCGGATCGCTCGACTGGACGGCGCTCGCGACCCTGAGCGCCGTAGATGCCGGGCTTCCGCCGAGTGGCGGAGCTCGCACATGAGCTTCCGGGTGTGGCTCCAAACGGCTAACACGCTCGGCGCGAGCGATCTGCATCTGGAGACCGATACGCCGGTGCTCGCGCGCGTGCGGGAAGAGCTAGTGCAAATCGCAGACAGCGCGTCGGATTCCGAGATCGAACGCGCCGCGAAAGAGTTGGTTCGAGATGCGGGTTGGACGCAGGTCGAGCAGCACGGCTCTACGGACCACTCGACGACCTACGCCGGCATCCGATGCCGCGTGAATGTCTACCGCACCGTTCGCGGCACTGCGCTTGCGGTTCGTCTACTCGCGACGACGATCAAGGACCTGCGCAACTGCAATCTTCACCCGGACCTTGCCGACCTCATCGACGCGAAGACGGGGCTCGTGATCGTCTCCGGCCCGACAGGCTCAGGCAAGTCGACGACGCTTGCCGCTCTCATCGAGGAGATGAACTCGACGCGAGCGCGTCATATCATCGCGCTCGACAGTCCGATCGAGTATCTGTATTCGAACCGCCGCTCGTTCATTCGGCAGCGCGAGATCCCGACGCACTCGCCGAGCTTCGAGCAGGCGATCGTGGATGCACTGCGAGAGAATCCCGATGTGCTCGTCATCGGAGAGATGCGCACGCCCGAAGTCATGCGTCTGACGCTCAACGCCGCGGAGACGGGTCACCTCGTGATCACGACGATGCACTCGGCAACGTGTGCCGAGGCACTGACCCGACTCTGTATGTCGTTTCCTTCCGAGATCCAAGGCAGCATCCGCGGTCAGATCGCCGATTGCCTCGTCGGCGTCGTATGCCAGCGGCTCGACTACCTGAGCGCCTACGGATTGCGAGTTCCTCGCTGCGAGATTCTCCGCGCGAGCTCTGCAAGCCGCGGCACGATTCGATCGGGCCAGTTCGGACAGATCGCCACGGTCATTCAGTCCGGCGGCGAAGATGGGATGTGGAGCTTCGATCGCTACGATCGCTGGATACGCCAGAAGACGGACTGGGTCTTGCCTACGAAAGCGCCCGCGAGCTCAACCGATGGTTCCCGCATTGCGAGCACCCCTCTTCCTCAAACAGCCCGGCAAAAGGACGCGCATGCCCCCGTCGAGATTGCCATCGACGAGGAGCTCGATCTGCAGCAGATCGCGAAGCAGATCGACGACGGGAAATATTGAAGGTCCGTCGACGATGCCGCGCATTCCGAGGCCGTAGGTCGGAATTTATTCCGACACATCCCAAAGAGTCGGAATAAATTCCGGGCTACGCCATCCGCACCCACCGAATCAGCGTCCGCACGTTCGGCGGCTTGCCATGCATCAGCAGGCCAATCCGGAATACCTTTGCCGCGAACCACACCGTCAACAATGCGGTGCCGACGCCGATCAACATCGTCACGCCCACTTGCCAGGCAGGCGGCGGCGCGTCGGACGCGACGCGAGCGAGCATCGCGAACAGATTGATGGGCGGAATGAAGCTTGCGACGACGCTCAGCGGCGCGTTGGGCGCTTGGCCGATCATCGGCGTCAGTGCATACGGAATCAGGAGCAAGATCATGACCGGGCCGAGCAGCGATTGCGCGTCGGCGATCTGATTGACCGCGGCGCCGATCGCGAGCATGAGCGCTCCGTACACAAGGTACGCGAGCAAGTAGAACACGACCAAATATCCGATGAGCGTCGGATCGAGCAGTCCGAACATCGAGAACTGCACGAGCGACAACACCCCGCTGCCGACATACACGCCGACGATCAGCAGGCCGACCCCGAGCTGAGCGATCAGCTTGCCCCACATGAGCTCGAGCGGCGCCGCCGCCGCGAGCAATACTTCCACGACGCGGCTCGACTTCTCTTCCACCGTGGAGGTCATCAACGTCTGGCCTCCGGCGATCACGCCCATGAACAGCAGCAATCCGGCGATGAACGGCAGCGCCGCGGTGAGCCAGCGCTGCGTCTCCCGCTCACCCGATGCCGTGACGAGGATTGCGTTCGGCCTCTGCACCCGCGTCTTCGCTTCAATCTCGGACGGAATCAAGTCGCTGCGCTTGAGACGTGCGGCGACCAGTGCCTGCTGTAGCGATTCCTGCAGCACCGATTCGGTGTCGCCACTGAGGCTCTTCGATACATATAAGTCGTACGTGCCGTACTCGTGCTCCGTATCGCGACGCACGGTGACATCGTCGTGAATCACGACGAGCGCGAGATGCTCCGGCTCCCCGTTCGTGCCGATGAGTGCCGCTTTCGCCGTATCGAGGTCCGTATTCGCGGGCCGCTCGACGATCGTCAGCACGGGACTCGGCTTGATCTTCGGTTCCTTCGGCTCGATTTGATCGAGCCGGCCCGTTCGCTCCGCGATCTCTCTTCGGATCGCCGCCTGTCGACGCGCGTCCTCCATGCGGCGGGCCGCGATCTCATCCGGGTGCAAGGTCACGCGCAACTCAGGCAGCACACGGCCGTCCGCATCGATGACCGCGACCGTGCCGCGCACTTCCGGCCCATGTGCGTCCATGATTCGCGGTGCGAGCAGGACGACCATCAGCAGCAGGAGCGGCATCATGAGAACGCCCAAAATGAATCCCTTGCTGGTGACGGTCGCGAGAAACTCGCGGCGCACGATCAGCGCGATGCGGCGAATCATGCGATCTCTCCTTCGACATCCGAGCCGCGAAGCGCTTTGCGAAGGGCGTGTTGCGATTCGCTCGATGCGCCATCCCCGCTCACGAGACGGACGAATACATCTTCCAGTCGCACTCTTGCGAGCTCGATCCTTGCGGGCGCGATCGCGGCGACGACTGCGCGCATCGCGGCGGCGGGATCGGTGTCCGGCGCAAGCGCGATGTCGCATCCCTCGTCCGTGAGGCGCACGCGTTCGATACCGGGCAATTCCTTGAGCGACATCAGATCGGCCGTGCGATCGAGCGGTTCGAAGCAAATCGTGCGGGCATCGTACTGCCGCCTGAGTCCCGCCATCGGCGCATCCAGGACCTTTCGACCTTTATGGATCATGACGATCTGCTGGCACAGCTCTTCGGCATGCGACATCACGTGAGTCGAGAAGATGATCGTCGCACCGCGCTGCTGTTCCTCGGCGATCAATTCCTTGAGCAATCGAACGCTCACCGGATCCAAGCCGCTGAACGGTTCGTCGAGAATGAGCAGCTCCGGCTCGTTGATGATCGCCGCGACGAATTGCACTCGCTGCAGCATGCCCTTCGAGAGATCCTCGCACTTCTTCTTGAGCGCATCTGCAAGCCCGAGGCGCGTCAACAAGGCCTTCGCGCGGGCCTCCACGGCCGCTCGCGTGCCCCCTTTCAGACGACCCATATACAAGAGAAACGCGTCGACGCGCATCTTGCGGTAGACGCCTCGTTCCTCGGGCAGATACCCGATTCGATCCTTCGCTTCGAGCGCGGAGCCCCGATCCAGCACGCGTAGCGTTCCCGAGTCGGGAAACAAGATCGACATGATCATGCGGATCGCCGTCGTCTTACCGGCGCCGCTCGGCCCGATCAAACCATACGTCGCGCCGTACGGGATCACGAGATCGAGGTCCTCGATCGCACGTGTTGCGCCGAAGGACTTGTTGAGGCCCTTGAGCTCGAGAGCGGCTTCCATGTCTCTACGTCACATCGGTCTGAAGCGGAATTGAAATGCCTGGCTGACGGGCAACACGTCGGCACGTCCCTTCACGCGGAGCTGCAGCTTGCCGTCCTCGTTCGTCTCGATGCGCTGGATGGCGCCGGCACGCACGATGGCACTTCGATGCACCTGCCAAAACACCTGAGGATCCAACGTCGTCACGAGCTCACGGAGCGGAGTGCGAATATGAACTTCATCTTCCGCCGTCGCGACGCGCACGTATTTGTCTTGTGCTTGAAAAAAGAGAACTTCGTCGATGCCGAAGATCTTCGTCACGCTGCCGACGCTGCCCGTGATCCAGCGAATCCCGCCTTTGTCCCCACCGCCGATTCGCGCTTGCAGCGCTTCCAGCAACCGCTCGAGACGCGGCGGTTGCACGCCGATGCGCTCCTTGAGCCGCTCGACCGTGCGCGCGAGACGATCGCGCCTGATCGGCTTCAACAGATAATCGATCGCGCCCGCCTCGAATGCCGTGACCGCATACTCGTCGTACGCGGTCGTGAACACGACGTGTGCCTGCTCGCTCGCTGCGCGAGCCACCTCGAGCCCGCTCAGACCCGGCATGCGGATATCGACGAACGCAATGTCGGGCCGCTCGGCCGTCAACGCTTCGAGCGCACCTAGACCGTCGGTGCACTTCGCGACGATCTCGAGCTCCGGCCACAGCTCTTCGAGCAGCTTGCAGAGCGCGCGCCGCTGCGGTGCTTCGTCCTCCGCCACGATCGCACGAGGTACGGTCATGCTGCAGTCTCCACGTAGGGGACCCTGATCGTCGCCTCGACGCCCGAGAGCTTGCGTGCTCGCACACTGAGTGTGGCGTCGCTCCCGAACAGGGCGGCGAGCTGCGCGCGAATGTTCTCGAGGCCGACGCCCTTGCCAAGACCCGGCTGAAGCCCCGCGCCATCGTCGATCACGCTCACCGCGAGCTGCCGAACGTCGTGACGAGACTCGAGGCTTGCGGTTACGACGACGTTGCCGCCGGACGGGTTCGGCTCGATGCCATGCTTGATCGCATTCTCGACGAGCGAAATCAGCATATAGCTCGGAAACGGGTGCGAGCGGAGCGGCTCGGGAATATCGATCGTATAGCGCAGTCGCGGCGCCATACGAATTTGCATCACCTTCAGGTAACTCTCGCAGATCTCGACTTGATCCTGAAGGGTCGATTGCGCACTGCCCATCTCGGCGCGCAGCTTCGGCATCGTCGTGCGGAGATGATCGACGAGCGCCTCGATCGTCGCCTCCGCGCGTTCGGGATCTTGGCGAACCATCGAATGCACCGATGCGAGCGTGTTGAACAAGAAGTGCGGCTCCACTTGTGCTTGCAGCACGGTCAGCTTCATGTCGGCTTCGGCTTTCTGCCGCGTGAGCGTCGCGAGCGCTTGCGCTTGTCTGGCCTCGCGCCAACGCCGCTGTTCCCTGAAGTAGGCAGGCAGCGCCAGACCGCCGCCGAGGCTGAAGAAGACGCCGAACTGAAACGTCACGATCAAGGCCGTGGTCCCCGCGGTGCGAGGGAGTCGCTTCGTATCCGCGGCCGCTCGGTGCGATTCGAGCAGCGCGCGAGACATGACATTCGCCAAGTGTTGACAAGCGAAACTGACGAGCACGCCCGCCAGGATGGCTGCGACGATGCCGACCCGTTCCGCACGCGCGGGCCATCGGCGATGGCGCACGAAGGTCGCAAGGCCCGGTCCGAAGGTGACGAGCGCGATCCAAATGGGAATGCCGAACGCAGCGCCCTTCGCGGCGATCGACCAATCGCCCAACGCCGCACCGGTCAGCATCGCCTGAAAGAGACCGAATGCCGCCGCAATCGGCGCGAAGAGCGCGGTGCGACGCCACAGCCACGGCGCACTATAGACCGGATAATTGCGATAGGACCCGAGGAGGCCCGCCGAGTGCGCTACGACATCGGTCGGCAGCGGAGCGCCGAGCGAAGGTGAACCCTCCGCCGCGAGCGTGTCGTCAGCCTTCACCGGCATTCGGACGCGCCCCGCCCCGCGAAACCAGCCAATCTGCGATCGCCTCGAGCGCGGCCGGAGCGAACGTCTCCTCGATCGTTGCGTACTCCGCCGGCGATCCAGTGCGCGCTGTCTGCATGAGATGATTGAGTCCTGGCATCTTGAGAATCGTCACATCGGAATTCTGCGCGACCCGCAACGCTTTTTCGAGCGCGGGCAGATTGTGTTCGATCGGTACTTGCATATCGCGCTCCGCGAACAGCGCGAGCACCGGACGACGGAGCTGACGCAGCGGTAGCGCGGGATCTTGCTCGAGCAGATCCCTGAACCAGGGCGTGCCGATCATTTTAATCTGTGCTTCTAGCGCCGCCTCGGAAGCGGACAAGGCCGCTTGGTCCGTTTCCGACAATTTTTCGCCTTCGATCGCCTCCCCTTTGCGCTTTGCCCACAGCGCTTCGATTTGGGCAGCGGCCTCGTCATTGTCCGGCGTCCTGCGAAGTATCTCGAAAATCTCGCGCTGCAGCGATTCGCTGAACGCGAGCATGCGCTCTGACATCCCGGAGGCACTGCCGATCGCTCGCTGCTGTTGAATCAGCAACTCGTCGATGCGCACGCCGGGCGATGCGATGAGCACGACGAACGCGACGTCTGGGGAGGCGTTCGCAGCGAGCGAGGCGACGATACCGCCTTCGCTGTGGCCGACGAGGCCGACGCGCCCGATATCATCCCGACTTCGCAGATACGCGACGCCAGCGAGCACATCTTCCGCGAAATCGCGCAGCGTGCTCTGTTCGAGGTTGCCCGTGGAGCCGCCGACACCGCGATCGTCGACTCGCAACACGGCGAATCCGCGGCGAGTCAAATAGTCGGCGAGCACGAGGAAAGGCTTGTGACCCATCAGCGTCTCGTCGCGATCTTGACGCCCCGATCCGGTGATCAGGAGCACCGCCGGAAACGGACCGTTCGCACGGGGCCGCGTCAGCGTGCCGGCGAGCCGAACGCCGTCGGCCGCATTCTCATACGAGACTTCCTCGGCCACGTAGGGAAACGGCGGCGTGGGTTCTTGGGGTCTTC
>JAAYXG010000687.1 GCA_012516015.1 Lysobacteraceae bacterium
CGCATGGGGCGGCGTATTCGATCAATCGAGGCCTGTGGGGCATCACGATCGGTGGTAAGGAAACGCTCACCTCCGAGGGAAGCATTCCCGAGCATGCCTGGGTTCTCTCGAAGACGGCCTTCACGAATCCGTGTCCGCCCGAGTCGCACACGATCGGCTTCGAGCAAGGCGTGCCCGTCAGCTTGGACGGCGCGATGCTCGATCCGGTGAGCCTCATCGAGCAGCTCGAAGCGATCGGCGCGAAGTTCGGAGTCGGTCGAGGCATTCATCTGGGCGACACGATCATCGGCACCAAAGGCCGGGTTGCATTCGAAGCGCCGGCCGCCGAAGCGCTGATCAACGCGCATCGCGAGCTCGAAAAGCTCGTCATGACCGGCCGTCAGCAACGCATCAAGGAAATGCTGTCGGGCCCCTACGGCGATCTCGTGCACGAGGGCCAACACTTGGATCCGGTGTGCCGAGACATCGAAGCATTGTTCCTGGCTTCGCAAGCGCGCGTCACGGGCGAGGTGAAGCTGCTCTATCGCCCCGGTCAGGCCTTCATCGAAGGCGTGACTTCGCCCTACTCGCTGATGGCGGCGTCCAAAGGTGTGTACGGCGAAGCCGCCGGCGAATGGACTGCCGCGGATGCGCTCGGCTTCTCGAAGATGGTCGGACTGCCCGGCATGTTCTGGGCGCGCGCCGGCAAGCCCTCGTCTTAGATCCGTCACTCGTTACTCGTCACATCTATGAAGACCGTAGTCGTCGACAAGCTCGCCTCCATCACGCAGGCATTGAACCTGAAACGCGAGCTGCGCGTCGCCACCACCGACATTCCATGCGAGGAAGGCGTGGTGCTCGTGGTCGAGATCTTGAACAACAAGTCGACCTACAACACGCTCGAGCTCACGAGCGGCCGCATGGCGAAGGTGTCGAAGGGCGACATCATCGTAGGCGCGCTCGGACACCGTCAGGCGCTGTTCGGCTATTCGGGTCATTTGCCCGAGTCGATCAAGGCGGGCGACGTCATCCAGGTGCTCAACATCGGCGGCGTGCTCGGCGTCGTCGATTCCGTCAATCCGGAGAAGGGCCGCCCGTTCGATGCACGCGTGATCGGCGTCGTCTTGCAGTTCCCTTATCTCGGCGAGCGCATCGGCGTGCCCGCGCGCGTTGGCTATCAACGGCTCGACTACAACGCAACGCTCGACGCGCGCGGCGTACCCGTGGTTGCCCTCGCCGGCACGTGCATGGAAGCGGGCAAGACCGCCGCCGCCTGCCAGATCGTCGCGCGCATGCGTCATCGCGGTCTCAACGTGCATGCGTTCAAAGCGACGGGCGTCTCCTTACGGCGCGACATTCTCGCGATGGAAGATGCCGGTGCGCGGCGCAGCATCATCTTTACCGATCTCGGTGTCGTCACGACCACGGCGAAGAACGGTCCGGCCATCACGCGCGCACTGTTGAGCGAGATGGCTCAGGGAAATCCGGACGTCATCGTATTCGAGCTCGGGGACGGTCTTCTCGGGGCGTATGGTGTCGAGGCCATTCTCTCTGCACCCGACATTCGCGCGGCCATCACTTCGGTCGTGCTGTCGGCGAACGATCCGGTGGCGGCATGGGGCGGCGTGAAATTGCTTCGCGAGCGTTTCGGGATCGAGCCGGCCGTCGTGACCGGTCGTGCGACGGACAACGCAGTCGGTGTGAACATCATCCGCGAGCAGCTTGGCGTCCCCGCGTTCAACGCGATCACGGACGGAGCGGCGCTCGCCGATCGAGTGATCGAGTCGGCGGGCCTCGCGAACAAAGCGGCGGCGAAGGTGGCGGAATGAGCATGGCAATGCGGCTTGTGGCATGGGGCTCGGATCAGAGCTGCGACGCTCAAGCGTCGTCTTCTTGCTCATTCCTGCCCAAACCCCACGCCCCGAGCCCGATACCCTAGGAAAGATTCATGGCCATCACCAAGCTTCCAACGATCGTTCTCGGCGGCACAGGGTACGTTTCCGGCGAGCTCTTGCGCTTGATCGCAGCTCATCCGCATCTCGACCTCAAAGCCGTGTTGTCCGACAGTCACCCGGGCGAGCGGGTCGCGAAATCGTTCCCTCATCTGGCACCCGCTTATCCGGAGCTCACGTTCTCGAGCCTCGAGGCGGTCACGAAGCTCGTGGGCGACCTACCGGATACAGCATTGGTCTCGGCAGCGCCGCACGGTGTCGCAGCCAAGTTGATCGATGACGTCCTCACGGCCGCAGAGAAGGCGGGCACGCGTATTCGCGCCTTCGACATTTCCGCGGACTATCGCTACACGAGCGCAAGTGCGTACGAAGCCGTGTACAAACATGCGCATGGCGCGCCCGCTCGCATCACGCAGTTCAGCTGCGCCGTGCCCGAGCACCTCGACACACTGCCGACGGCGCACGTCGCGCATCCGGGATGCTTCGCGACGGCGGTGCTGCTCGCGAGCGTGCCGCTCTTGAAGCTCGATCTGATCGAGCCGCGCTTGTATGTCACGGGCATAACGGGCAGCACGGGTTCGGGCCGAACGCCCACGGCAGGCACGCACCATCCGCAGCGGCACAGCGATTTCTACGCCTACAACCCGCTCTCGCATCGACACACGCCCGAGATCGTCGCGCTCGCGGCGGCGGCGACGAGCGTCGATGCCGAGTTCAACTTCGTGCCGCACTCCGGTCCGTTCGCGCGCGGTATTCATGTCACTGTCCAAGCGCACGCGCGCCGCGGAATCCGAACGACCGAGTTGCTCGAACAACTCGGCGCGTTCTATCGCGGCAAACCGTTCGTGCGCGTGACGGACACATTGCCCCACGTCAAGGATGTCGCGGGCAGCAACTATTCGTTCGTGAGCGGTGCCGCAGGCGGCACGACGATTGCCACGATGTGCGTCGTGGACAATCTCGTGAAGGGCGCGGCAGGCGGCGCCCTTCAGTGGCTGAATCGCGCGTACGGTTTCGAGGAGACCGCCGGCCTCAGCGCGCCGGCAGCCGGATGGACCTGAAGATGATTGACAGCAGCCAGCTGACAGTCGACAGCAAACCTGCGTTGCCGTCTCTGGCCGTCAACCGCCAACCGTCAACTGTCGACCAACAAACACATGAATAACAAAGCAGACAACGTGACCTCGATCAATCGCGCACTGCCCGATCATCTCGCGCCTGTCTTCGCGCACTTTCCGCTCGAGATCGTCGATGCGAAAGGCGTGTACCTGCACACGCCGAGCGGACGCCGCGTGCTCGACCTCTATGGCGGACATGCTGTGGCCGCGCTCGGCTACGGTCATCCTCGCTGGGTCGAAGCGCTCACTTCGCAAGCACGGGCGCTTTGCTTTCAGAGCAATGCCGTTCCCCTCGACGTGCGGCGACGCGCCGCCACGAAGCTCGCGGAATTCTGCGGCCTCGGGCTCGACACGGTTTTCTTCGTGAACTCCGGCGCGGAAGCGAACGAAAATGCGCTCAAGCTCGCCTGCAAGATGACAGGCGGCACGAAAGTGGTCGCGATCGAGGGCGGATTTCACGGCCGCACGGCAGCCGCCGGCGCGGTGACTTGGGGTGCGGAGAAGAAATGGTACGGCTTTCCGGCCAAGCCGTTCGAGGTCACCTTCATCAAGCCGAGCGACGTCGATCGTCTCGGCGCGCTCATCGACGATCAAACGGCCGCGGTAATCGTCGAGCCGGTGCAAGGCGTCGCGGGCGCGGTCGATCTGCCGAAGAGCTTTCTCGAGGCACTGCGTTTCCGTTGCAGCGAGAACGGCTCGATCTTGATCTTCGATGAGGTGCAATGCGGCGTCGGCCGAACGGGCTATCCGTTCGCCGCGAACATGTACGGCGTGACGCCCGACATCATTACGACCGCCAAGGCATTGGGTGCGGGATTTCCGGTATCCGCGATGCTCGTTGCCGACCATGTCGCGAGCTATCTCAAGATGGATTCGCTCGGCACGACGTTCGGCGGCGGCCCGATGGCGTGCGCGGCCGTCGAAGCCGTGTTGGACATCATCGAAGCGGAGAAGCTGCTCGAGAACGTGCAGAAGCGGTCGGCCGAAATTCGTCAGACGTGTGTCGTGGGCCCAGTCACCGGCACGCAAGGCGCGGGCTTGCTGCTCGGCTTGCGCACGACGCGGCCCGCGAAAGACATTCAAGCCGAGCTGCTGCGGCAGGGCATCCTCACCGGCACGAGCGCCGACCCGCACGTTCTGCGCATCCTCGCGCCGTTCGTATTGGAGAGCGAGCACGTGGATCAGCTGCGCGACGCGCTGGCGCGCATCGCTCGATGACGGGAGATCCCCGCGCTCTTTGACCGCCACCCCTAACGCGTCACTCATCACATCCGCTTATGAACCGCTTTCTCGACCTCTCCGAGTTCCCGCGCGAGCAAATCAAGGATCTGCTCGGCTTGGCCGCGCGCCTGCAGCAACATCCGCAGCCGCAAGCCCTTGCCGGCAAAGTGCTGGGCCTTTTGTTCTTGAACCCATCGCTGCGTACGCTCGCATCGTTTCAAAGCGCGATGATGCGGCTCGGCGGTACCGCCGTCGTCATTACGCCGGGCCAAGGCACGTGGCAAATGGAGACGCGTGCCGGGGCGATCATGAACGGAACCGCCGCCGAGCACGTGCGCGAGGCCGTGCCGGTGCTCGCATCGTATTGCGACGCGATGGGCATCCGCATGTTCGCCGAAGGACGGAACCTCGCGGCGGATCTGGCGGAGACCGGCTTTCGCATGATGGCGGATCTTTGCGACAAGCCGCTCGTGAACATGGAATCGGCGGTGAGCCATCCGTGCCAGGCGTTGGCCGATTGGCATACGATGGATGAGCTGCGCGTGCCCGAGCGCGGCAAGTTCGTACTCACCTGGGCGAACCATCCGCGCGCGCTGCCGCTCGCGGTGCCCGCCTCGACCGTGCACATGGCTGCGATGCGCGGCATGGAAGTCGTCGTGCTGCGCCCGGAAGGATTCGCCTTGCCCGAACCGATCATGGAGAAGGCCCGCCAAGCGGCACGTGCGTCCGGCGGCTCGGTCCACGAAACCACGGATCGCAACGAAGCACTCGAAGGCGCGCACGTGCTGTACGCGAAAGAATGGGGCTCGCCCCAGCACTACGGCGACCAAGAGGCCGATGCACGGCTGCGCGAATACTTGAGCGACTGGTGCGTGAAGGATTCGTGGTTCAAGAACGCGGATCGCAATTGTCATTTCATGCATTGTCTACCGGTGCGGCGCAACGTCGCGGTCGCCGACGAAGTCCTCGACGGACCGCGCAGCGTCGTCATCCGCGAGGCGTTTAATCGAATGGTGGTGCAGATGGCGGTGCTTTATCGCCTTCTGCGGGGCTGAGTTGAAAAAGGGCTGCTGGGCACTGGGCGCTGGGCTCTGGCAAGATGAAGAGACAATCTCTCTGGCCAGAGCCCAGCGCCCAGAGCCCAGCGGCCCTCATCTCCCGCTGAACCTACTTGGTCGCAAGATTCACTGACCTTTTCCAAGAGTCCCAACGAGGTAGCTTCTCAATGCTCCGTACCGATCCTTCCGTTGCCGTTCGTGCGTTGCGTAGCGCCGCGCCGTACATTCGCATGTACAAAGGCAAAGTGTTCGTCATCAAGGCGAGCGGGGGCGTCTTCGGCGATGCAGAATCCACGCGTGCATTGATCGAGCAAGTGGCGATCCTCCATCAAGTCGGCATTCGTGTCGTGCTCGTGCACGGCGGCGGGCCGCAGCTCACGCAAATACAAGAATCGCTCGGCATCAAGCCGCGTCTCGTTGCCGGCCGGCGCGTCACCGACGAGAAGTCGATGGAAGTGACGAGCATGGTGTTGAACGGACTCGTCAACACGCAGATCCTGGGCATCTGCCGCGAGCTCGACATCGCCGCGGTCGGCGTGAGCGGGGTCGATGCCGGACTCGTGCGCGCACACAAGCGTCCGCCCGTGCAAGTCGAGGGGGAAGTCATCGATTACGGCTTCGTCGGCGACATCGATCTCATCGATGCCAAAGTCTTGCAGCAGCTGCTCGACGACGGCTTGATGCCCGTCGTGAGCCCGGTATCGGCGGACGACAAAGGCACGCTGCTCAACATCAATGCAGACACCGTTGCGGCCGGTCTCGGCGCGGCATTGAAGGCCGAGAAGCTCATGCTCTGCACCGGCGCGCCGGGCATCCTCGAGTCCTTGGATGACCCGCGTTCGATCGTGTCCTACACGGATCTCGTCGGGCTGCAGAAGTTGAAGGATCAAGGCAGCCTCAAGGACGGCATGCTCCCGAAGGCGAAAGCGATCGAGGAGGCGATTCGCGGCGGCGTGCGACGCGTGCACGTGATCTCGTACAAATCGCCCGACAGCATCCTCGCGGAAGTCTTCACGAACGAGGGCACCGGCACGCTCGTCGTGGAGAACATCAGCGCATTGAGCCCAGCCGAACAGCAGGCCGGAGGATGACTATGGGCATGGGGCTTGGGGCCTGCGGCTTGGGCCGGAAGCAGATGCGTGACCGTTGCAGCGCGCGCAGCGATTCCTTTTCACCAGCGTGGCGACACGACAGCTTGATGTTTACTCTGACCCAAGCCCCACGCCCCGAGCCCCATACCCTCGCATCGCGCGGAGCCGAGCGATGACACGCTTGTGGGACAAGGGTGCTCCGCTCGACGAGCGCGTGCTGCACTACACGGCGGGCGAAGATCATGCGCTCGACAATCGGCTCGTCGCGTATGACGTCAAAGCTTCGATTGCGCATGCAGAGATGTTGAATGCGCAGGGGCTGTTGTCGAGCGAGGACTTGAACGCGATTCGACAGGGATTGAGCGAGATCGCAGCGGCGCACGCACGCGGCGAGTGGCGCGTGTCGCTACAGCACGAGGACGGACAAACGGCGCTCGAGACGCTGCTCACGGCGCGGATCGGCGAAGCGGGCAAGCGAGTGCACCTCGGACGCTCGCGCAACGATCAGGTGCTCACGGCGCTGCGCCTGTATTTGCGCGATGCCATCGAGACGCTCGGAGCGCGCGTCCTCGATGTCGCCGCGGCGCTCGATGCCCTCGCCGCCCGTGAAGGCGACACCCCGCTTCCCGGCTACACGCACATGCAGCAAGCGATGCCGAGCTCGGTTGCGCTGTGGGCCGGCGGCTTCGCGGCCGAGCTGCGCGACGATGCCGAAGCGCTCGCGCAAGTGCAGCGTCGCGTCGGCAAGAGCCCGCTCGGATCCGCGGCGGGTTACGGCTCCCCGAATCTTCCGATCGACCGCGAAGCGACGCGCGAGCGGCTCGGCTTCACGAGCGTCCACACGCCGGTCACGGCCGTGCAGCTATCGCGCGGCAAAGCCGAGGCGCAGCTTGCGTTCGAAATTGCGCTCGTGATGCAGGACGTGGGACGACTCGCATCCGACCTCCTCCTCTTCTATACGCAGGAATTCTCGTTCGTCGAGCTGCCGGATGCCTTTACGACCGGCTCATCGATCATGCCCCAGAAGCGCAACCCGGACGTGTTCGAGCTCATTCGCGGACGCACGGCGAGCGCGCAAGGATGTCTCGTCGAGATCATGAGCATCACCGCGAAGCTCCCTTCGGGCTACCAGCGCGATCTGCAACTGATCAAGGCGCCGCTCTTTCGCAGCATCGACTTGTGCTTGGAAACGCTCGCCATTCTCCCGGCGGCACTCGATGGAGTGCGATTCCGCAAGGATCGCATCGCGCTCGATCCGTCCATTCATGCTGCCGCACAAGCGAACGAGCTCGTGGTCAAGGAAGGGATCCCGTTTCGAGAAGCGTACAAGCGAGTCGGAGAGAGCCTGAAGAGGAAGGGATGATCTGGTTTCGCCCGTACACGCTCGAGGAAATCCGGTTTCGCACCGCGACGCTCGCGAGCGCGCTCGGGATCGAGTTCATCGAGCTCGGCCCCGATTATTTCAGGGGCCGCATGCCGGTCGACGACCGCACCCGCCAACCCTTCGGCATTCTTCATGGCGGCGCGTCCGTCGCGCTCGCGGAAACGCTCGGCAGCGTCGCTGCGGGCCTCGTCATCGACCCGGCGAAGTATCGGGCCGTCGGCCAAGAGATCAATGCCAATCACGTACGCGCCGTCTCGGAGGGATTCGTCATCGGCACGGCGCGGCCGCTCCACCTCGGGAAACGCAGCCAGGTCTGGGATATCCGCATCGTAAACAAAGAGGATAAATTGGTCTGCGTCTCGCGGATTACAATGGCGGTGCTGGAAAAGTGATGAGGCTATACTGCCGGCATGCGGCATTCCCTCCTATCGATCGCACTGCTGACGATCGCCTGTTCCGGCTGCGGCCAAACCGGTGCGCTCTATCTGCCCGATCGCCGATCGGAAAGCGTCTCCGAAACGCCCGCGCAAAGTGACTCGCCGTCCACTGAGCGCGAGGAGAAACGTCAAGACCGGCGCGGGGAGCATGATCGGCCCGCAGCAGGTACCGATACCCCTGTGACACTGCCCGATCCGGATCGTCCGGCGCAAACGCCCCCGGGATCGGACAACCGATGAGTGCGCGACGCAAGCTCGTCCTCGTAGACGGGTCCTCTTATCTCTATCGCGCGTTTCACGCCTTGCCGCCGCTATCGAACTCGCGCGGCGAACCGACCGGCGCGGTGCTCGGCGTGCTCAACATGCTGCAGAAATTGTGCAAAGAAGAGTCGCCGCAGCTCATCGCGGTCGTGTTCGATGCACCCGGGCGCACGTTTCGCGACGCGCTGTTCGAATCGTACAAGGCGCAGCGCTCGCCGATGCCGGACGACTTGCGCGCGCAACTGCAGCCCCTTCTCGATTGCGTCGACGCCATGGGACTGCCGCTGCTGCGGATCGAAGGGGTGGAAGCCGACGATGTGATCGGCACGCTCGCGAAACGAGCGGCCGCCGACGGCGTCGACGTACTGATCTCGACGGGCGATAAAGACATGGCGCAGCTCGTCGACGAGCGCATCACGCTCGTCAACACGATGACGGGATCGCGCTTGGACCGCGAGGGCGTCAAGAAGAAATTCGACGTCTGGCCGGAGCAGATCGTCGACTATCTCGCGCTCGTCGGCGATACGTCCGACAACATCCCCGGCGTACCGAAGGTCGGGCCGAAGACCGCCGCGAAATGGCTGAACGAGTACGGCACGCTCGACAATCTCATTGCCAATGCGGATGCGATTACAGGCAAAGTCGGTGAGAGCTTGCGCGCCAGCCTCAAAGACCTGGAGCTCTCGCGCAAGCTCGCGACGCTCGACTGCGATGTGTCGCTGACCCAAGACTACGAATCGCTCGTGCAACGCGAGCCGAACCGCGAGCGCCTTCGCGAGTTGTACACGCGTTTGGAGCTGCGCTCTCACTTGCGTCAGCTCGGCGAGAGCGAGGCGACGGGCTCGCAATCGTCCCCTGTACCGCCTTTGACGCCGGCGGCGCCGGTCAGCTACGAGACGATCACGACGTTCGAATCGCTCACGCAGTGGATCGAACGCCTGCGGAACGCCGAGGCGATGTCCCTTTACGTCAAGGCGAGCTCGAGCGACTACATGCAAGCCGATCTCGTCGGTCTGTCGTTTTCCGTCGAGCCGGGCGTGGCCGCGTACCTGCCGCTCGCTCACGACTATGCGGGCGTGCCCGCACAAGTGCCGTCCGCCGCTGCGATCGATGCGCTGTGTCCCGTGCTCGAAAACGAGCGGCCCGCGAAAATCGGCCATCACCTCAAGTTTGCCGCGCACGTTCTCAAGCGCGCGGGTATCGAGCTCGCCGGAATACGGTTCGATGCGATGCTGGAGTCGTATGTGTGGAACAGCACCGCAACCCGTCACGAGATCGATGCGCTCGCGCGCAAGTATCTAGGCCGAGAGACGGCGAACTACAACGACATCGTGGGGCGCGGCGCGAAGCAAATCGGCTTCAGTCAAGTGGCGCTCGACGTCGCGACGCGCTGCGCGGCGGAAGAAGCCGACGTCTCGCTGCAACTGCATCGAACGCTGTGGCCGCAGATCGAGGCGGCGGGAAAGCTCGCGAGCGTCTACTCCGACATCGAGCTACCGCTCGCGCCCGTGCTCATGCGCATGGAGCAGCGCGGCGTGCTCATCGACGGCGAGGTACTGCGGCAACAAAGCGCCGAGCTCGCCGCACGCATGCGAGAGTTGGAAGCGGCTGCGCACGAAGCTGCCGGACGACCGTTCGCACTCGAATCGCCTAAACAGCTGCAGGAAGTCTTGTTCGTCAAGATGGGCTTGCCCGTGCTGCGCAAGACGCCGACCGGACAGCCTTCCACGGCGGAAGATGTCCTCGAAGAGCTCGCACAATCGTACGACCTGCCGCGCACCATCATGGAGTATCGAGCCTGCTCGAAGCTCAAGTCGACGTATACAGACAAACTGCCGCTGCAGATCAATGCGCGCACGGGTCGGGTGCACACGACGTATCAGCAAGCAATCGCCGCGACCGGCAGATTGTCCTCGGCGGATCCGAATCTACAGAACATCCCGATTCGCACGCCGGAAGGACGGCGCATTCGACAAGCGTTCGTTGCGCCGCCCGGATGGACGCTCCTCGCCGCGGACTACTCGCAGATCGAGCTGCGCATCATGGCGCATCTATCGGGCGATGCCGGGCTGCTCAGCGCGTTCAGCGAGGATCGCGACATTCACCAAGCGACCGCGGCCGAAGTATTCGGCGTACCGCTCGATCGCGTGACCAGCGATCAAAGGCGTTCCGCGAAAGCGATCAACTTCGGCCTCATCTATGGAATGTCGGCGTTCGGTCTTGCGAGTCGACTCGGCATCTCTCGCGGCGAAGCGCAGCACTACGTCGATCTGTACTTCGAACGCTATCCCGGGGTGCGGTGCTACATGGAGGAAACGCGCCAGCAGGCGCGCGAGCGCGGTTACGTCGAAACCGTGTTCGGGCGGCGCTTGTATCTGAACGATATTCACTCGAGGAACAACAATCTACGCCAGGGCGCCGAACGCGCCGCAATCAATGCACCCATGCAAGGAACTGCGGCGGACATCATCAAACGCGCGATGATAGAAGTCGATCGCTGGCTACGCAGCTCGAAGATCGAAGCGCACCTCATCATGCAGGTTCACGACGAGCTCGTGTTCGAGGTCAAGCGCGATCGCGTCGACGAGATCGTGCCGCGGGTCCGCGAGATGATGAGCAACGCCGCGACACTCAGCACGCCGCTCAAAGTGGAAGTGGGAGTGGGAGACAACTGGGACGCAGCACACTGAGCCCATAGGGCAGGGCTCTGGGCTTGGGGCTTGGGCCAGAACGCGCTGCGCGCGAGTAGACAGGTATCCAGCGACGATGGTGCGAAAGTCGTGGTCTTGCTTCCGACCCGAGCCCCAGGCCCTATGCCCCGCGCCCCTTGTGTGCGGTTCATGCAACCTTCAGCTCCCGCGTGCATTCTTGCAGCGGTTCGAGCGGAATCTTAGACAGGGAGACGATATGCGTAAGTCAGTTTTGTTGGGCGTGTTGCTGCTCGGCTGCGGCTCGACAGCATTTGCCGCGGACAATGGCATTTATGTCGGCGGCAGCATCGGGCAAGCCAATGTCGAGATCCGAGAGGGCTTGGTCGATTTC
>JAAYXG010000688.1 GCA_012516015.1 Lysobacteraceae bacterium
ACCTTGCCGTGCGACCACGCGAGCGGCTCGTTGAAATCGTGCGAGATGTGGCGATAGAACTCCTTGTATTCCTCTTCCTTCACCTCGGTACGCGAACGCGTCCATAGCGCTTGCGCGTGATTCACGGTCTCGTATTCGGTGTCCTTCTTGGACTTGCGCATGCGGACCGGAAAGGCGATGTGGTCCGAGTACTTGCGCACGAGCGCACGAATCCGATAGTCGTCCGAGAATTCGTGCTCGCCCTCCTTCAAATGCAGCACGATCTTCGTGCCGCGGTCCGGCAGCTCGACGTCCGCCACCGTGAACTCCCCGTCGGCGCGCGAGCTCCAATGCACGCCCGCCGTGGCGGGCTCGCCCGCCTTGCGCGAGAAGACCTCCACTCGATCGGCGACGATGAACGAAGAATAGAAGCCAACCCCGAACTGGCCGATGAGCTGTGCGTCCTTCTTCTGATCGCCCGTGAGCTTGGTCAAGAACTCGGCCGTGCCGGACTTCGCAATCGTCCCGAGATGCTCGATGGCTTCCTGGCGCGTCATGCCGATACCGTTGTCGGTGATCGTCACCGTGTGCGCCTGCGAATCAGCGTCGATCGTGATCGTAAGATCGCCGCCCCCTTCGAGAAGCTCCGGTTTCGCCAACGCTTCGAATCTGAGCTTGTCGCAAGCATCCGAGGCGTTGGAGATGAGCTCGCGGAGAAAGATTTCCTTGTGGCTGTAGAGCGAATGGATCATCAGCTTGAGCAGCTGCTTGACCTCCGCCTGAAATCCCATCGTTTGGGCCGCACTCGCCTCGCTCATTGTTCTACTGCCTCCAGGGTAGGTATCGCGATCCAGAGCCGGGCATATTGGGGCGGTGCGCAGATCCTTCAAGGCAGGCAGGACTGGTTGGGCGAGACTCAACAACATTGTCGTCCCGGCGTAGGCCGGGATCCAGGCAAGAAACGCAGAGCGCCATGCCCGCCTAAGCCTGGACTCCGGCCTCAGCCGGAGCGACGAATGGGGGTAAAGCGAGCGATCGGCCACCCGCCCACGGAATGCGAGACTAGAACCGATCGCGGTCGCGATTCAGGTGCGCTTGCGCGCGGCGCCGACGGATGGCTTCGACGAGGGAGGCGGACAGGACGAGGCCGATGCAGCCCAGTGCCACCTGCGGTGCGAGGATTAGGGCAAAACCTGTGGCGACGAACAGCGAAATGGCGAGTAACAAGCCTAGCAGTCTGGGTGCGAGATGGCGGATGGCATGAACGGCATCGTCGAAGTTATCGGCCCACTGCAACAAGAATTCCATCGCTCTTCACCTTGTAGTCGTCGCGGACGACTCTACGCTCACTGAAATGCATTCGGTGTGAGCCGACTCACAGCGGTTTGGATCCCGACGAGTGACGATGGTCACACTACGGACCTTGCACCCTCACCGGACGGTGCGTAGGCTTTCTCGATCCGTTTTTAGTCAAATCGATCGCGGCGCCCGCATGCAGAAGATCGTTCTACTGAATCCAAAAGGTGGTTCGGGCAAGACCACGATCGCGACGAATTTGGCGAGCTATTTCGCGGTTGCCGGCCTGAGACCCGCCCTGATGGATCTCGACGCGCAAGGATCCAGCACGCGTTGGCTGAGCAAGCGCGCGAAAGGTCAGATCCCCGTGCACGGCATCGCGGGCTACGAGCGCAACTCCCGGGTCACGCGCAGCTTTGCGACGCGCCTGCCGCTCGAGACCGAACGCCTCATCGTCGATACTCCCGCTGCGCTCGAAGCGCAGCGCCTGCCGGAAATCACGCGCAACGCGACCGCGGTGCTCGTACCGGTCTTGCCCTCCGACATCGACATCCATGCGGCCGCGAAGTGCATTTCCGACTTGTTGCTGATCGCGAAAATCCGCCGCGAGGATCAGCGCATCGGCGTCGTCGCCAATCGCGTGAAGAAGAACACGCTCATGTACAAGTCGCTGATGAGGTTTCTCGACACGCTGCAGATCCCGGTCGTCACGACGCTGCGCGACTCGCAGAATTACATCAAGGCCGCCGAATCGGGGGTCGGCATCTTCGAGATGAAACCTTATTTGGTGCGCGAGGATCTGGATCAGTGGCTGCCGCTCATCGGTTGGCTGATGCAGCGGCGCGCGCTCGAGATTGCACCCGGGTCGCCCGCCCTCACGTCGTCATTGACGGCGAGCCCGATCGCGCCGACGCCCGCTGCCGCGATCGTGTGACGTGCGAAGCGTGATGTGTGAGGTCAGGGACGCCGCGCCACACATTCCACGTCACAGCTTCTTCACTTCTTATCCTTATCCTTTTCCTTGTCCCAGTTGTGCCGAACCTTATCGGTCCAGCTCTTATAGTTGCTCCAGCTATAGAGCGAACGCGTGATCGCGGCATGGCGGGAATTGGCAGGTTGCGCACGATCGAGCCAATTACGCTGAGGCTCGCGGCCGCCCGCGCGAACGATCGACGCGTTCGTCTCCCCGATCCAGGCGCGGTGACGGCCTGTCGCGGTCATCTCATCCTGTTTGTGCTCTGACATAGTCGTGCTCTCCTATGAGAGCGACGGTATCGAGCGAAGCCACCATGAGTGAGGAACTGCATCACAGCGACGCATTGCCGTCCTCGTTGTGCGACAACGATCCCAGTTGCACGACACTCGAGCGACTGCAACGCGTCAGTGTGTGACACGAAATGCGCAGCGATTTAACAGGCGATTATGGGAGCGGCGTTGTTGAGCGACGGATTCTTGTCCGTCACTCACTCCTCAGCAGCGCTTCGAACGCCGGTCTGATCTCGTCGAGGATGTCGTGAATCGCGGCGGGCACCAAGCTGCTGTAAACATCGAGCAGCACGATTGCGTTGACGATCGCGTCCTGCCGCGTGGCGGCGCGCAGACGCTGCGCCATGCCGCGGTTGACGGCATGCACGCCGCGGTACACGCGTTCGAGCTGATCGAGGTTGAGATCGGACGGTGCGCCGTCGCGGTGTGCGAAGTGCTGCGCGACGAGGTACATCGCGGCGACGCGGTAAGCCGTTTCGGATTCGCTCGAGAACGGCAGATGGAAACGCGCCATCGGGCGGAACACCGCGGTTTTCGGACAACCGCTCGATGCCATGACGAGGCCCATGAGCGAGGCGAGGGCTTGCTGAGCGGAGAGCGTCGCGGTCACCGAGCGCTCCTCGCTCTCGACCGTGACCCGAACCGTGTCGTACGAGACGATGTC
>JAAYXG010000689.1 GCA_012516015.1 Lysobacteraceae bacterium
AGAGCGGCACATCGAAACCGCCGCGGACGGCGAGATACGTTCGCTGACCCGCACCGTCGACGCGTTTCAGCTTGAGAACGCTGCCCGCTTCCGCGCGAATCGCGCACCAGTAAGGCACTTCGCGCCGCTCGTTCGCATCGGGCGCGAGCAACTCGGCTTGCATGTGCGCACCGGTGAGCGCGAACACGACGGCACTGTTGAACCTCAGCGTCGGCCCGCTCACCGTCATCTCTAGTCCCGCCGCGTGCTCGGGATTGCCGACGAGACGATTCGCGAGTCGAAAGGCGAGATCGTCCATCGGACCCGATGGCGGCACGCCCACGTCCCAATAGCCGACGCGTCCCGGATAGTCCTGGACGGTGGTGTGCGTACCGGGCTGCAAGATCTCGATGCTGCTCGTCCGGAAGTCGAGCGCGCCGACCCAGCGCGTGAACTGCCGCCCCGCGCGAAAGACGTCGTGTGCGACGATCGCGCGCAAGAACCGCAGGTTCGTTTCGATGCCGTACACATGCGTCTTCGCAAGCGCGCGCTCGAGTCGAGCAAGCGCAAGCTCGCGGCTGTCGCCGGTTGCGATGACCTTCGCGAGCATCGGATCGTAGAACGCGCTGACCTCGCAGCCGGTCTCGATCCAGTGGTCGACGCGCACGTCGCTCGGAAGCTCCACGTGCGACAGCGCGCCGCTCGAAGGCCGAAAGCGATTCGCGGGGTCTTCGGCGTAGACACGTACTTGCACCGAATGACCGCGCGCGGCCGGCCGCTGCGACAGGTCCGGCGGCTCGCCCGCCGCGGTACGCAGCATCCATTCGACGAGGTCGATTCCCGTCACTTCTTCGGTGACGCCGTGCTCCACCTGGAGCCGTGCGTTGACTTCCAGGAAGTAGAATCGACCCGTGGCATCGTCGTACACGAACTCGACGGTTCCCGCGGATCGATACCCAACCGCGAGCCCCATGCGTTCGGCCGACGCGAGCAGACGCGCACGGATCTCCTCTGCGATACCCGGCGCCGGCGTCTCTTCGATGATCTTCTGATTGCGCCGCTGCACCGAGCAATCGCGCTCGCCGAGGGCAATGACGGTGCCCGCGCCATCGCCGAAGATCTGCACTTCGATGTGTCGCGCGCGCTCGACGTACTTCTCGACGAAAAACCCTCCTTCGCTGAAGCTGCTCTTCGCAAGCCGCTCGACGGCGGCGAAGCTCGTGCGCAGCTCCTCCACGCTCCGGCAAAGCTGCATGCCGATGCCGCCGCCGCCTGCCGTGCTCTTCAGCATGACGGGAAAACCGATCGAGTCGGCGGCCGCCACCGCATCCTCGAGCGTGTGCAGGAGCCCGCTGCCCGGCAACAAAGGGACGTCTTGCGCGCGCGCCACTTCTCGCGCCGCGTGCTTCAAACCGAACCGTCGCATTTGCTCGGGCGTCGGTCCGATGAAGATCAATCCGGCCGCTTCGCAGGCTTCCGCGAACGCTGCGTTCTCGCTCAGAAAGCCGTAGCCCGGATGAATCGCTTGCGCACCGGTCGCGAGTGCGGCCTCGATGATCCGCTCCTGGCTCAGATAGCTTTCCATCGGCGGCGCGGCACCGATGTGAACGGCCTCATCGGCGAGCGCCGCGTGCATCGCATGGCGATCCGCGTCCGAGTAGACGGCCACCGAGCGAATGCCGAGACGTTTGAGCGTGCGCAGAATACGGCAAGCAATCGCGCCGCGATTGGCGATCAGCACCTTGTCGAACATCGAGCACCATGACTCAAGGTGCCGGGTCGTCCCGGCGGAAGAGAAGCACTCGAGGGTCGTCCCGCGAGCGACGGCAAGACGATTGCCGTTAGCTCAATCCCACACCACGACCTCCACGGGTGTAGGGTTATAGGCGTTGCACGGGTTGTTCAATTGGGGGCAATTGGAGATCAGCACGGTGACGTCCATCTCCGCGCGCATCTCGACATAGCGGCCCGGCCCTGACACACCGTCGGCAAAGGTGAGCTTGCCGTCGGGCGTGACCGGTACGTTCATGAAGAAGTTGATGTTGTGCGCCAGGTCGCGCTTGCCGAACGTCTTCCCGTACTGCTCGCCCCATTTCGACAACGCGAGTAGAAAGTTGTCGCGGCAGCTATGCATATGGCGTTTGTCGATCGCATAGCGCACCGTGTTGCTCTCGGCCGAGCACGCGCCGCCCAATGTATCGTGCCTGCCGCACGTGTCCGCGACGATCGACAGCATCGTGTTGCCTTCGTTCGACAACAGCCGCGTACCGGTCGTGAGATAGATGCTGCCCTGTGCTCGAATCGTATCGACGGCGCTGTAGCGCTCTTCCAGCGTATCCGCGGAGTAGAACAGCGTGTCGACCGCCTGATTGCCTTCCAGATCGAGGATGCGAAACGTCTGTCCGCGCCGAATGCGTCCCATCCAAGGCTCGCCTGCCGGAATGATCTCGCGCCGGATCGCTGCCGAAATTTGAAGCTCGCTTTCTCGTAACATGTTCTAGCCTGGGGCTTGGGGATTGGAGCTTGGCTCGCAGGCGCTAGCGCATCCACATCTCCGTGTTCCTGAAGCCGCGCTGATTCTCGGGGCACTTGAGCCGACAGGAATCGTTGCGCGCCGGCGGCCGCGAATGCCACGCGGTGAGATGAATCTCGCGCGGCTCGTAGCGGGGGTTGGGATCCAGCGGATGCTGGCAAGTCGTCAACACGACGAGCGTATTCATCTCGAAGCGCAGATCGACATACGCGCCCTGCTTTGCGTGACTCGTATCGAATTGCAGCGCGCCCTGCTCGTCCACGACGACTTTGCTGAACCAATTGACGGTCGCGCCGATGTCGCGTTTGCCGAGGCCATACTTGCCCAGCTCGTTCAACAAGCTGTCGTAGCCGTTCTGGTAGCGTTCGTTGCGCTGCTCTTGATAGCGCGTCTTACCGTATTTCTGCTCCACGAGCTCCGCGCTCGAAACGCCGCAAATCGTGTCGTGCCAACCCGAGGTGTCCTCGACGATCGAGCACAGGATGCGCCCCATGTCGGAGTAGCACACGAAGTCCTTCGTCAGATAAGCCGTATGCTGCGCCTTCAGCGTATCCGGCATGTTGTAGCGCTCGAGCCGGTCGTCGTAGTTGTAGAGCAGCATCGACACGTTCGCGCCGCCCGAGACATCCATGATCCGCATCGTGGTGCCACGACGCAGCAGATGGGACCAATGTGCTCCGGCCGCTACGCGCTCTTCCCACAGCACCCAATAGGGTGTGCTCTCGGGCATCGACTCCACTCCGTACGTTCGAATGAGATGACCGTGAGATAGCAAGGACCATGCCGGTGAACGGCGGACGGCGGACTGCGGACCGTGAAAGACGAAAAAAACAGTGCTCTACTCAGGCTCGAGCAATGCGCAAGCTATCGAGGCAACACACCGTATCGTGCACCTATCTTGTGCAATCGAACGATCTCGGTGCGTCATCTAGGAGCATCGATTCGCAACCTCGCACCGTAAAGCGAATGCGTCGAGATTCGGTAGAGCGCTCAGTTCCCCGTCACCGTCCGCTGTCCGCCGTCCGCTATTCACGCCTGTACCGCATTCGGCACGCCGCTTGCACCTCGAACGCCAACAATGTGCCTCTAGGGTTCCGATCGCGACAGCGATGGCTGGTCCGAGAGAGGCAGTCCAGACTCGAGCTGGATACACGGCGGGACAAAAGCCCGGGAGGTTTGCGGCGTAGGATCGCTGCGGCCCTCCGCCGCGCGTTCCTGGCGCTCGAAGTGGCAGTCACTACGAGGAGACGGGGAATGCATTCAAGCTTCAAGAACTTCACTCGCGCGACGGTCTTACTCTGCACATTGCTTTGTGCGCTCTTCACGCAAAGCGCCGGTGCCGCGGAGAAGAAGACGTTCAAGGTCGCGTGGAGCATCTACGTCGGTTGGATGCCGTGGGACTACGCCGAGCAGAGCGGCATTCTGAAGAAGTGGGCGGACAAGTACGGCATCGCGATCGAGCTCACTCAGATCAACGATTACGTCGAGTCCATCAATCAATACACCGCCGGCGCGTTCGACGGATGCGTCATGACGAACATGGACATGTTGACGATTCCTGCCGCCGGCGGCGTCGATTCCACCGCGCTCATCGTCGGGGACTTCTCCAACGGCAACGATGGCATCGTGCTCAAGGGCAAGGGCCGCACCCTGGAGGACATCAAGGGTCTGTCGATCAATCTCGTCGAGCTTTCCGTTTCGCACTACTTGCTTGCGCGCGCGCTCGATCACGTCGGATTGCAGGAGCGCAACGTCAAGGTCGTGAACACCTCCGACGCGGACATCGTGGGTGCTTTCGCGGCGGGCGGTACGCAAGCCGTCGTCGCCTGGAAGCCGCAGTTGAGCGAGATCCAGTCGCTGCCGAATGCTCAACTGGTGTTCGACTCGAGTCGAATTCCGGGCGAGATCATCGACATGCTCGTCGTCAACACTGCGACGCTCGAGAGCAATCCGAGCTTCGCGAAGGCGTTGACGGGCGCCTGGTACGAAACGATGGCCG
>JAAYXG010000690.1 GCA_012516015.1 Lysobacteraceae bacterium
ATCGCCACGGCCCGACTTCAAGAAGCGTTCAATGCGATGGCGCTCGATACGCTGCCGCGCGGACGGCCGGTACGTCAGATCATCGCGAAGAACACGCAGGTCTCGAGTGCCTTCGATGCGATCACGTATCAGAAGGGCGCGCAGGTGCTCGCGATGTTCGAGAGCTTCGTAGGCGCGGAGACTTTCGCCGACGCGCTGCGGTTGCATCTCGAGCGCTTTCGCCACGGCACGGCCACGAGTGAAGATTTCTTCGAGACACTGAGCGAGGCCGCGAAGCATCCTAAGCTCATCGTCGCGCTACAGTCGTTCGTCGATCAGACGGGCGTGCCGCTCGTGAGCCTGCATCCGCAGCAGGGAAAGCTTGCACTTGCGCAGGAGCGCTTTCGCCCGCTCGGCGTGGAACCGACTGCCGCGCAACGCTGGATCATTCCTATGTGCGTGAGCGCCGCTGCCGAGCGGTCGTGTACGTTGCTGGATGGGCGCACGAGCACGCTCGATGTGCCGTTCACGGGTAGGGCTCTGATGCCGAATGCGGGTGGGGCAGGCTATTACCGTTTTCGTCTCGATGGCGGCGCATGGGATCGCCTCATCGAGGCGGCACCCAACCTTTCCGGACCGGAAGCACTCGCGCTCGCCGACAGCGTCTGGTCGGACTTCTCTGCGGGCACGGGCGATTTCGCTCGCGTCATCGCCGCCACGAAAGCGCTGAGCTCGCATCCGGACAGGCTGGCCGTTCTCGAGATCGGGAATCGCATGCGCGAGCTCTCTTCGAGCGTTCTGCCGATCGAGCAATTCGACGATTATCGAAGCATGATGCGAGCGATCTACGGGCCGCGCTTGGAAGCATTGGGCATCGATGTCCGCCGCGGCGCGCATGCCAAGGAAGCGCCGCAACTGCAATCGCTCCGACAGGCGCTTCTCCCGCTGGTCGCGCTGGAAGGGAGAGATCCCGAGCTTCGCGCCGAGTTGACCGACGCGGCCGTTGCGTACCTCGAAGGCGAAAGCGCGAGGCTCGATCCGGCCTTCCGTGCCGATGCCTTCGCCGTTGCCGTACAGGAGCGTGGCGTGCCGTTCATGCGCGAGCTGCGCGATGCGCTCGCGAAATCTACGGAGCCGCTTTTCCGCGAGCAGGCGCTCATCGGACTCGCGGCGGCGGATACGCCGCAGCTTGCACGGGCCGCGCTCGAAATGAGCACGTCGGAGGGAATTCATTCGCTCGAGACAGTCCGTATCCTCCTGGGCTTGTCGCGTCGTCCGCTCGCGCGCGACGCCACCGTCGCATTCGTCGAGCGGGAGTTCGAACGCGTGATCGAGGCCTTTCCTGCATTCCTACGACCACAGCTGTCGACTCTCTTTGCGCGTTCGTGCGCGACGGAGGATATCGCCAAGGTAGAGGCATTCATTCGCCCGAGGCTAGCGACCCTCGGCGGAGGTGAGCTCGAGCTCGAGCAAACGAAGCAGCGCATCGCGCTGTGTGCGGCGCTCAGGAAGGCGAAGCAAGGGGAGATCGCCGCGGTGCTGCGAAATTAGAAACGAAAGGCACATCCGAGGCGGCACCGTTAACGTCCGTGGGGTGCTGCGAGGATGATGGCCGCACCGCTCAAACAGACGAGCGCGCCTGCGACATCCCAGCGATCCGGGCGTAATCCTTCGATGAACCACATCCACGTAAGCGATGCGACGATATAAACGCCGCCGTAGGCAGCGAACGCGCGTCCGGCCGCCGGTGTTTGTATCAACGTGAGCAGATAAGCGAATGCGATCAACGAGGCGATCGCAGGTGCAAGCCACCAGGCAGACTTGCCCAAGCGAAGCCATG
>JAAYXG010000691.1 GCA_012516015.1 Lysobacteraceae bacterium
CTTCTACATGGTCGATTGCCCAACGGCCGACGAGGCAATGGAAGCTGCGCGTCTCATCGGCGGCGCATGCGGCGCGCGCACGCTGGAAGTGCGGCCGGTGCAGTTGTATTACCCTGAGCCGAGTAAGCGAGTGGACGTGTAAACGTCACCCAGCCACTCGTCCACACGTCCTACCATCTATCCACGTTGCCGCCACGTTCATCTGCTCATCGGCCAATACGAGATTGGCGCGATAACCAGACGCGATGCGGCCGAGCTCGTGTTCTAGCTTCAGGAACGCGGCCGGATAGGTGCTGGCCATTCGCACCGCCTCGGCGAGGTCGATGTCGAGTATGGACGCGGCGTTGCGCACGGCAATCGCCATGTTCATATTGGAGCCGGCGAGGCGGCCGTCCTGATCGACGCACACGAGGCCGTCGACCTCGATTGTTCGGCCTTGCAGGCTGAAGCGCTGCTGATCGGAGCCGACGCTCGTCATCGCATCGGTGACCAGCACGAAGCGATCGCGAGGTCGGCAGCGATATGCGACGCGCAACGCGGCCGGATGAACGTGGATGCCGTCCGAGATGATCCCGCACCAGCTCGTGTCGTCCTCGAGCGCGGCGCCGACCGCCCCGGGCTCGCGGCCGTTCAATTGCGACATCGCGTTGAACAGATGCGTAAAGCCGCACAGCCCCTCAGCGAGCGCGGCGCGCATATCGGCGTAGCCTGCATTCGTGTGACCCGCGGACACCGTGACGCCCGCGCGCACGAGCTTGCGAATCATCTTCGGCGTCGTCATTTCGGGGGCCAGCGTCACGAGCGTGCGGCCGTGATCGAGCGAGGCGAGCAGCGCGATCGCATCGTCGTCGAGCTCGCGGAACTTCGTGGCGTCGTGCACGCCCTTGCGTGCCTCGTTCAGGAACGGCCCTTCGATGTGGATGCCAAGCACGCCGGGCACGCGCGCCTCGATCGCCGCTTTGACCGCGGCGATCGCGCGCGACATCACGTGCAGATCGTCGCTGATGAGGGTCGGCAGAAAACCGGTCGTGCCGAAACGTCGATGTGCTTCGCCGATCCGGCGGATCGAGTCGATCGAGGGATCGTCGTTGAACAATGCGCCGCCGCCGCCGTTGACTTGGACGTCGATGAATCCCGGCATGAGCAAGCGGCCCTGCAAATCGACGTGCTGAGCGCGGCTCACGCGCGGATCGCCGGGGTCGACGACATCGACGATGCGATCTTCCTGAAGCAGCACCGCCTTGTCGTGCTCGAAGCCGGCATCGCCGAGCACGCGTCCGTTGATGAGGGCGGTGATCATCAGAGCGTTTCCGTTACTTTTCGCAAATTGGGGGGGTGATCGGGATCGAGTCCGCGCGCGAGCGCCAACGCATTCGCCATGCGATAGAAGCTTTGGACCTCGAGCAGCGGCTGAGTCACGGGATCGCTCTCGATCGTGGGAAGGACCGTCGCGCGCGCGTGCGCGGCGCCGGCAACGAACACGTGCGCGCCGCGCTCGATGAGCGCATCCAAGAGCGCTTGCACGCCCTCATGCGTTCGATCGTTCTGCGCGTAGACGAGCACCGGAAAGCCCTCGCGGATGAGCGCCATCGGGCCGTGCCGCACTTCGGCGGTGCTGATCGCCTCCGCATGCATGCCGCACGTCTCTTTGAGCTTGAGCGCCGATTCCTGTGCCGCGGCGAGCCCGTACCCGCGCCCGAGCACATACATGTTCTGCGTGGAGCGAAGGGCCTCGACCGCTCGAGACCAATCGAGCGTCCACGCTTGTGCAAGCTGATCGGACAATCGATCCACTGCGGCTAGCAGCTTCTGATCGTCCGTCCAATGGGCGACGAGCTGCGCGATCGCGGCGAGCGATGCGATCCAGGATTTCGTTGCCGCAACGCTCGTTTCCGAGCCCGCATGCAAGGGCAGCACGAAATCGGCGAGCTTGGCCAACGGCGAGTCGTTGGCATTCACGACCGCGAGCAGACGCGCGCCCGCCTCGCGCGCTCGGCGCGCGCAGGCGAGCAGATCCGGGCTCTGACCGGATTGCGAGATCGCAATGAACAGCGCGTTCTCGAAGTGCGCGGGCGCGGCGTAGACGGAGCTGACCGAAGGAGCGGCGGAGGAGGTGAGCGCACCGGCGCGCGTCTCGATCAGATACTTCGCGAACGTCGCGGCATGATCGGAGCTGCCGCGCGCGCAGGTGACGACGGCGCGCGGGCGCATCCGCCGCAGCGTGTCGCCGAGCTCGCTCACGCGCGATGCGTTGAGCTCGAACTGACGTCGAACGGCCGCCGCGGCTTCGCCCGCTTCCTCGAACATGCGAGTGTGCGTGCTCACGCGCTCACCGCTCGGAAGACATGCTGAGCTCGGCGACGAAATCGTAGACATCGCCGCGATAGTAGGACTGAGAGAATTCGACGGCGCGACCGTCCTTGACGAAGCCGACGCGCTCGACGAGGAGCCCCGGATCGTTCTCGCGCGCACCGAGGAGCTTCGCTTGCTCCGCGTTCAAAAGCACGGCTCGCAAGCGCTGCAGCGCGCGTACGGGCCGATTGCCGGTGCTCTCGAGCGCTTCATACAACGAGCTTTCGACCGCGTCGATGGAAGGAAGACAGGATGCGAGCACGGTCGCGTACTCGATCGACATCGGCGTGTCGTCGGCAATGCGAATTCGGTGAAAGCGAAAGACCGGCGTGCCGGGGCTCATGCCGAGCGACAGCGATTCCTCCGGCGTCACCGTCCCTTCCGCGCGCTTGAGCCATTCGCTTCGCGGCGTGCGTCCGCGTGCGCGCATGTCTTCGGAGAAGGAAGTGAGCTTGGAGAAGTTCTTCTCCACGCGCGCGCATACGAACGTGCCCGCGCCCTGGCGCCGCACGAGCAGCCCCTCTTGAACGAGGCCATCGATCGCTTTGCGCACCGTGATGCGCGATACCGATAGAGCGTCGGCGAGATCCCGTTCCGGCGGCAGCGCATCGTCGGGACCGAGCATGCGCTTTTCGATCGCATCGCGCAGCGAGCGCTGAAGTTGCTGATAGAGCGGCAGTGCATGCGACTCATCGAGCGGGCCGAGATATTTCGACAGCGTGGACAAGGGCGTCTCCGCAACTCGTTATGACGTTATCTGCGACTGCAACAATGCCACTCTGACACTACCAATGCAATACCAATATGGGCAATCTGAATGCTTGTTGATTTATTAACCGATTGAATTCACGCCAAAATTGGCGAAATAAAATATTGGTATGCGACAGGGCTTGGCAATATCGCCTTATTGGTACTATATTGGAGCCTAACTGGTCCGATTAGAGAACAACAGGCTAGGTAGGCAGGGGTCCTTATGAATACCAGATGCTCGACGTTGATCGGTACGGCGGCTGCGGTCGCCTTGTTTCACCAGGCTGCACCGTCGTTTGCCCAGTCGGCGACGTCGCCTGCTGCGACTGACGCGATCGACGAGATCGTCGTCACCGGCATCCGCGCAAGTCTTCAGCAATCGCTCGACGTCAAACGCGATGCCGAAGCGCGTTTGGAGGTGGTGACCGCCGAAGACGTCGGCAAGCTGCCCGCGCACAACGTCGCCGATGCGCTGCGCGGTCTTCCGGGCGTGAATATCAGCTCGTCGAGCGCCGATGAAGGCGGTTTCGACGAAGCCGATCGCGTGAGCCTGCGCGGCACGAGCCCGAGTCTGACGCAGACACTCATCAACGGCCACAGCGTCGGGTCGGCGGATTGGTTCGTGCTGAGCCAAGGGAACAACGTCGGGCGCAGCGTCAGCTATACGTTGCTGCCGTCGGAGCTCGTGAGCTCGGTGGAAGTGAACAAGTCTTCGCAGGCCAAGCTGCAGGAAGGCGGCACGACCGGTACGGTCAACATCATCACGCGCAAGCCGCTCGACTTCGCGCAATCGCTCACGCTCGAGGCCTCCGTCGGCGCTGTCTATTCCGACCAAGCCGACTCCAGCGATCCGCAACTCTCGGGTCTGTTCAACTACAAGAACGAGGACGGCACGTTCGGCGTGCTGTTGCAGGTCTTCAAGCAAGAGCGCTCGCTGCGCCGCGATGCGCAGGAAATCCCCGGCGGCTTCTTCCAGGTCGCCGAGACCGATCCCGTCGCCGCCACGAATCCCGATCTGATCGGTGTGTACGTTCCCGGTCTCGTCGGCTCGACGCTGTTCGAGCAGGTTCGCGATCGGACCGGCGGTTTGCTCGAGCTGCAGTTCAGGCCTTCGGACACGCTGACGCTGGGATTGAGCGGCTTTCTCTCCGACATGGAAGCGAACAACTACAACCGCAATTTCATGTTGTGGGGCGGCAGCTTCGGTCGCAGTCAGGCGCCCGAGCCCGGCTACGTCGTCGAGAACGGCGTGTTGACGCAAGCGACGTACGCCGGCGTGCCCGGTACGGCATATGCGGTGTACGACATGATCTACCGCGAAGCGAACGCGAAGAGCAGCTACGTCACGTTCGATGCCGATTGGCAGGTGAGCGATACGCTGCGCGCCAAGCTCATGGTGGGCACGACTGAAGGTGAAGGCTCGACCGATCGTCAGTTCATCGCCGAAGTGACGACGAACGACGGCGGCGGCGCGAGCTGGACGAGCCACGGAACGGGCTCGCCGCTCGACTGGACCGTCGGCGGCGATAGCTCGCCCGCGGGCGTGACGAGCTTCGGCACGTGGGGCAATCAACAAGTCACCGCGATCGACAAAGAAGACTGGATCAACCTGGATTTCAGTCAAGAGGTCGACTTCGGCGCGTTGACCTCGATCGATTTCGGCGCGCGCTATGCGGACCACGAGCGGGAGACGCGCTCGCCCGAAGGCGCCTCGCCGGGCGATATCTGGTCCGATCTGCAGAATGGCGCGACCGCGTTCTATCCGGGCGATTTCGCGAGCGCGATCGGCGGCAGCTTCCCGCGCAACTTGTGGTACTTCACGCCGGGCGCGCTCAAAGAGGCGATCATCAACAACTCCACCTGGCTGTCGAACGACGACGGACCGACCGGCCGTCACAACTACGGCGCCGAATGGAAAGTCGCCGAGAAGAACCTCGCCGGCTACGTGCAGGCGAACTTCCGCGGCAGCGAATGGAGCGGCAATGTCGGTCTGCGCTACGTGAACGTCGATCAGGACATCAACTCCTATCAGGCGGTGGCATCGCCCGCAAACGCCGACGTGAGCAGCCTCTTCGGCAACTGGATCTATCAGAACACGAGCAACGAGCACAACAAGGTGCTGCCGAGCGCGAACTTGCGGTTCAACATGACGAGCGACGTCGTGTTCCGCTTCGCCGCTTCGCAAACGATGACCTTGCCGGACTATTCGGCATTGGGTGCTTCTAGCTGGGGCTCGGATCTGAATAGGACGGGCGGCGGCGGCAACCCGAGCTTGAAGCCGGTCCTGTCGACGAACTTCGACGGCAACATCGAGTGGTACTTCATGCCGCGCGGCCTCCTGTCGCTCGGCGCCTTCTCGATGGACTTGGAAGACTACGTCGCCTTCGGCACCGAAACGCGGATGCTGTACAGCGAGCTGAGCAATCAGCTCGAGGCGTACACCGTCTCGGTGCCGGTCAACTCCAACGGCCAAGTGACCGGCTACGAGATCGTGTACGAGCAGCCGATCGGCGACTCGTTCGGGCTCAGCGCGAACTACACCTATGCCGACGGCAAGACCGCGCACACGTGGGCCGACGGCAGCAACCATCTCCTGGGGACGTCGAAAGACACGTATAACGCGGGCGTGTACTTCGAGAACGAAACGTTCGGGGCGCGCGTGAGCTACAGCTATCGCACGAAGTTCCTCATCGGTCTCTCGGGCGCGAACCCGTACTACCAGGACGATTTCGGCACGCTTTCCGTCGCGCTGAGCTACCGACCTTCCGACTGGCTGAGCGTCAGCGTGGACGCGCTCAACCTCAACGACCCGACGATCACGTACTACCAGAGCCCGGTCATTCCGACCTCGTTCTACAGCAACGGACGGCAGTACTATCTGAACGTTCGGGCCAAGTTCTGAGGCGCGTGGCCCGCAGCCTGTTCCGGGCTGCGGGCCGTGCGCAGTTGACGGTTGATGGCCAGACAGGAGCCGGCCAGTTGACGGTTGACAGCTGACAGTTGACGGCCAGATAAAGACGAGAATCCGTTCCTTCGGTGCTTCTCTTCCTTCTTCTCTGACCGTCAACTGTCAACCGACCTCCACATCCAGATGCACCGCAAACCCATACTCATCACGCTGATCTGCTGCGCGCTTGCTGTTCTCGCCAACGGCTGCGGCAAACCGGACGCTGACGCATCGGCTTCCGCATCGTCTCTCACGATCATCCCCGCACCGCGCGAGGTCGTGCCCGACTCGGGACAATTCGCCGTCACCGACGCGACGCGTGTGATCTTCGAAGGCGCGACCGCCGAGCCCGTTGCGCGCTACTTCGTTGACTTGTTACAGCGCACGGGCGGCCCGGCGCTGCAAACGGAGGCTGCGTCGTCGGCACCCGAAGGCGGTATCCGGTTCCAGCTTGCCGCCGGCGAGAGCGCGATGCCCGAGGAAGCCTATACGCTAGCCATTTCCTCCGGCGGCGTAGCGGTGCGGGCGACCGACGCTCGCGGCCTTTTCTATGGTGCCGTCACGCTGTGGCAGCTCATGACGCCCCGCGAGGGAGAGGTGCTGCTGCCAGCAATGAGAATCGAAGATGCGCCGCGCTTTCGCTGGCGCGGACTGATGTTGGATTCGGCCCGGCACTTTCAGTCGCCCGAGTTCATCAAGCGCTTCATCGACACGATGGCGCTGCACAAGCTCAACGTCTTTCACTGGCACCTCGTCGACGATCAAGCGTGGCGCATCGAGATCAAGAAATATCCGCTTCTGACCGAGCGCAGCGCGTGGCGCGTGCCCGCGGGCTCGGCGCCGCTGAAAGACATCGATCCGAAGACCGGCAAGCCGCGACGCTACGGCGGCTATTACACGCAGGATGAGATTCGCGACATCGTCGCGTACGCGCGCGAGCGGCACATCACGATCGTGCCCGAGATCGAGATGCCGGGGCACGCGACCGCCGCGATCGTCGCCTATCCGCATCTCGCGGCGACGCCCCATCCGCCGCGAGAAGTGCCTGCGGATTGGGGTATCTATCCGTACTTGTTCAATGTCGAGGAGTCGACCTTCACGTTCTTCGAAGACGTGCTGACGGAAGTGATGGCGCTGTTCCCGTCGCCGTACATCCACGTCGGCGGCGATGAGGCGGTCAAGGAGCAATGGCAGGCGTCGCCCCGCGTGCAAGCCAGGATGCGCGAGCTCGGCATCGAGGACGAACATGCGCTGCAGAGCTATTTCATCCAGCGCATGGAGAAGTTCTTGAACGCGAACGGGCGGCGCTTGATCGGATGGGACGAGATCCTCGAGGGCGGTCTCGCGCCGAACGCGACCGTCATGTCGTGGCGCGGCATCGACGGCGCGGTCGCTGCTGCGGCTGCCGGACACGATGCGGTGCTCTCGCCGTGGCCGACGTTGTATTTCGATAATCGTCAGAGTGCCGGCGATACGCAGCCCGGACGCGGCACGATCATCGGCGTCGAAGAGGTGTATCGATTCGATCCCTTGCCGCCCGAGATCGCCCCCGACCAACGCAACCACGTCCTCGGCGTGCAAGCGAACTTGTGGACCGAGCACATGCGCAGCGAAGCGCGTGTCGAGCACATGGCCTTTCCGCGCGCGGCGGCGCTTGCGGAGATCGCGTGGTCGCATCCCGAGCGCATCGCATTCGCGGAC
>JAAYXG010000692.1 GCA_012516015.1 Lysobacteraceae bacterium
AAGAAAAAGATCGGATCGCAGCGGTCGTCACGAAGCACATCCAAGCTGCGGACATGATCATCACGACCGCGGCTATTCCCGGCCGACCCTCGCCGAAGCTCATCAGCAAGGCGCAGGTCGAGGGGATGAAGGCGGGCAGCGTCATTGTCGATCTCGCGGCGGAAGGCGGCGGCAATTGCGAGTGCACCGTGCCGGGCGAAACCGTGCGTATCGGCGATGTCACGATCCTCGGTCCGCTCAACGTGCCGAGCATGCTCGGCGAGCATGCGAGCGAGCTCTACGCGAAGAACCAGCTCAACCTGCTCGAGCTCTTCATCAAAGACAAGACGATCGCACTCGACTGGAACGATGAGATCATCGCGAAGACCGCGCTGACGCACGCAGGAGAAATCAAGAACGAGGCGGCGCGAAAGGCGCTGGAGAGCGCCTAGCTGTCGAGCGTGTGATGTGGAAAGTGTGACGTGTAAAGCCAGAAGCGCTCTGCTCTGACCCTACACCTTACACCCTACACGTCACACTCTTCCGAGTGCTACCCATTACAAGTTCGAACTGACACGACAAGAACCATGGACCTCAACACAACCCTGACAGGCTTCGTCGCCCTGTACATCTTCATGCTCGCGGCCTTTACCGGCTACGAGATCATCGCTCGAGTGCCGGCCATTTTGCATACGCCGCTCATGTCGGGATCGAACTTCGTGCACGGCATCGTCGTCGTAGGAGCGATGTTTGCGCTGCTCAACGCCACTTCGACCGTCGAGCAAGTCATCGGCTTCGTCGGCGTGCTGTTGGGCGCGGGCAATGCCGCCGGCGGGTACGTCGTGACGGAGCGCATGCTCGAGATGTTCAAGCCGAGCTCGAAGCGTGAGGGCGGCAAGTAACATGAGCGTGCAACCTCAATTCATCATCGATGCGAGCTACTTGTCGGCCGCGTTTCTGTTCATCTACGGCCTGAAGCGCATGTCTTCGCCCGTGACCGCCCGATCGGGCATCGTCGTGGCGGGCGTCGGCATGCTCGTCGCGACGCTCGCGAGCTTCTTGTACTACTTCGGCGTGAGCGAGGCCGCCGAGCCGCATCTCGGCACGAACCTGGTGCTCGCCGTCGTCGCGTTGTCCTTGGGTACGGTGTGGGCGTGGTGGAGCGGTAAGCGCGTCGCGATGACGGCGATGCCGCAGATGGTCGCGCTCTATAACGGCATGGGCGGCGGAGCGGCTGCGGCGATTGCCGCGGTCGAGTTTCTACGCACGGACGCCGTTCACGAAACCGTGCCGTTGGTGCTCGCAGTGCTCGGGGCCGTCATCGGCTCGATCTCCTTGTCGGGTTCGTTGATCGCCTGGGCGAAGCTGGACGGACGCATCAACAAGACCTGGCGCTATAGCGGTCAACAGCTCATCAACGGCGCCTTGTTCGTCGTGACGCTCGCACTCGGCGCTTACATCGTCTTCGTCGCGCACGGACACGCTCCCGTCGGGCTCGTGGCTGCGTTCTTCATCGCTGCGCTGATTTTCGGTGTGCTGATGACGATGCCGATCGGCGGCGCCGACATGCCGGTCGTGATCTCGCTCTACAACGCGTTCACCGGGCTTGCCGTCGGTTTCGAGGGCTATGTGCTGCAGAACCCTGCGCTGATGATCGCGGGCATGGTCGTCGGTTCGGCGGGCACCCTGCTCACGCTCCTCATGGCGAAAGCGATGAACCGGAGCGTCTCGAACGTGATCTTCTCGAACTTCGGCGCATCGGGCGACGAAGCGCAGGGCGAGATCAAGGGAAGCCAAAAGCCGGCGGAAGCAAGCGATGCCGCCATTCAGATGCGCTATGCCAACAAGGTCATCATCGCCCCCGGCTACGGACTCGCCGTCGCGCAAGCTCAGCACAAGCTGTACGAGTTCGTGAAGCTGCTCGTCGATGCGGGCGTCGAGGTGAAGTTCGCGATCCACCCGGTCGCGGGCCGAATGCCGGGCCACATGAACGTGTTGCTCGCCGAAGCCGGCGTGCCGTACGACATGATCTTCGACCTCGAAGACATCAACGATGAGTTCAAGGAGGCGGACGTCGCGATCGTCATCGGCGCGAACGACACCGTTAATCCCGCGGCTCGCACGAACAAGAGCAGCCCGATTTACGGCATGCCGATCCTGAACGTGGACCAGGCGAAGCAGGTCTATGTCGTCAAACGCGGACAGGGTAAGGGGTATTCGGGCGTGGAGAACGAGCTGTTCTTCGCCGACAACACGAACATGGTCTACGGCGATGCGCAGAAGGTGATGGTCGCGATGATTCAGGCGGTCAAGTCTCTCGAGGGCGGCGCGCACTGAGCGCGCCCGCC